>JBEEGD010000417.1:0-2936 GCA_041166685.1 Acidimicrobiaceae bacterium
CTCGTGACGCACCCCAAAGTGATGGATGTGGGCGTCCTCGGTGTGCCCAACGCCGAGATGGGTGAGGAGGTGAAGGCCGTGGTGCAGCCGATGCAGTGGGAGGACGTCGGACCCGATCTCGAAGCCGAGCTGATGGCGTTCTGTCGGGAGCACCTCGCGTCCTACAAGTGTCCGCGGTCGATCGACTTCGTCGAGACGTTGCCCCGCCTCGACACCGGCAAGCTCTACAAGCAGGAGCTGCGGCGGCGGTACTGGGCCACGTAGGCGGCAACGCCGGCGAGGTTGCAGTCGATCAGCCAACGGCCGCCGTCGTTCACCGCCTCGAGCACCGCGACTGCTCCGGCGATGCCGGTGAGCGGGTCGGCGATGGCATCGCCCATGAAGCACGGCATCCCCTGCCACCAACCGACGAGACCACCCGCAACCGCGGCGTCGTCGCCGAAGCCGACCCAATCGCGCTGTGGTTCGTCTCGACCGTGACCGGTGATCGACAGCCAGATTCGCGGCCCACTCTCGATCATGTCGCGCGCGTCGAGGCCGAGTTGCTCGAGCGCCCTCGGCCGGGAACCTTCGATGACGACGTCGGCGGACAGCAGCAGCTCATGCAACGAGTCGTGCGTGAAGTCGATCGTCACGAATTCCTTGCCGTCGTGCATCAGATCGAAGAAGGCCGCGGGTCCGCGACGGGCACCGTCGGGACGGGCCCTCGACTCCACCTTGACGACGCGCGCACCACGATCGCGGAGCAACCGTGTGCACAGTGGGCCGGCCCAGAGCGAGGAGAGATCGACCACGAGTGGCGCCGACTCGAGCGGGATGGCGTCGCCGAGCCGGGTGCGCTTCGTCAGCGGCCCGGCGGCCCGTTCGCCGAGAGCCGCGAGTGGAAGGCCGAGTAGCCGGCCGCGCTCCACGAGGTCAACCGTCGCCCTCGTCGCGATTGAAGCCTCGATGTCCTGCCAGTTCGCTTCACATCCGATCCACGCGGGCACGAGGTCTTCGTCGTCGGGTCGGGTGAGCGACAACGCCAGCCATCCGTCCGCGGTCGGCATCAGCCGCGTCGCGCCTCCGCACGAGATGCGACCGTTGCGGGTGTAGCTCCATATGGCGGCGCGCTCGGTGAGTAGCGGCAGGGCGTCGACGCCCAGCGGGGCGCCGAGAGCCCGAATCCTCTCCACGATTGCTCCCGGGGGCTCGAGCGGCGGACCCTCGGCGAACCCGGTCAGGTCGGCGAGTGAGGTCATTGGCGCGCGTACGGTACCGGCAGTGCACGAGCATCCGATCGCGGCCGCGGCGTTGGAGCTGTTGCTGGATGCGACCGAGTCGGTCGACGTGGAGAGCGCCCTGGTCACGGAATCGGCGACGTACTCAGCCTTGCAAGCCGGACCCGAGCACCGAGCGTGGCTCGAGACACACGCGCGCCGCCGACATGCGGAGGAGCACGACGTCGTGATCGCCTCGCGAGATGGCCCGACGTTACGGCTCACGCTCAACCGCCCTCATGTGCGGAACGCGGTCAACGCGGCCATGCGTGAGGCCCTGCTCGACGGCCTCCTGATCGCGACCGTCGACCCGTCGGTCGAGAGCATCGTGATCGACGGCGCGGGTGCGAACTTCTGCAGCGGCGGTGATCTCGACGAGTTCGGCACGCTCGACAATCCCGCGAGCGCGCACCTCCTTCGCGTCGACCGCAGTGTCGGGCGAGCGGTTCACGAACTTCGCGAGCGCACGACGGTCATCGTGCACGGCGCGTGCGTCGGCGCGGGTGTGGAGATACCCGCCTTCGCCGAGCGCGTCGTCGCTCGGTCAGATGCGACCTTCCGCTTGCCGGAGATCAGCATGGGGCTCGTGCCCGGGGCGGGGGGGACGGTGAGCATCCCCCGCCGCGTCGGCCGTGAGCGCTTTGCGTGGTTGGCCCTCACGGGTGCGATGATCGACGCTCCGACCGCGCTGACCTGGGGGCTGGTCGACGAGATCATCGAAGGAGCATGAGATGGACGACGTCCTCGGCTACAAGGGCAAGCACGCCGTGGTGACCGGCGCGGCATCGGGGATGGGAGCGGCTACTGCGAGCGCCCTCATCGATCTCGGCGCCAACGTCACCGCCATCGACGTGAAGCCGACGGAGCTCGCAGTGGTGGCCTCGCTGGAAGTCGACCTGCGTGACAAAGCGGCGATCGACGATGCGGTCGCGGCGATCGGCGAACCCGTCGACGCCGTCTTCAGCGTCGCCGGGTTGCCAGGCGCGCCGTTCTCCGATCTCGACACTGTGAAGGTGAACTTCATCGGGGCCCGACACCTGATCGAGTCGTTGGCGCCGAAGATGCCCGCGGGGAGTGCGGCCGCGTGCGTGGCATCCAACGCGGGTCTCGGTTGGCAGCAGCACCTCGAGACGCTGCTCCCGTTCGTGACGTCCGCCGACTTCGAAGCCGCGGTGGCATGGTGCGACGCCAACGCAGAGACGATCTTGGGTGGATATGCGTTCTCGAAACAGGCCACCAATGCCTGGGTCGCGTGGCGCGCCGTCGGGCTCATCAAGGACGGCATCCGGTTGAACTGCACGAACCCCGGCCCGACGGACACCGCGATGATGCCGGCCTTCGAGAAGCAGGCAGGCAAGGAGCTCATCGACGCGTTCGTCGGTCCGTCCGGCCGCCGTTCGAATCCCGAGGAGCAGGCGTGGCCACTGCTATTTCTCAACAGCCCTCGTTCGAGCTACGTCGCCGGTGAGGCACTGCACGTCGACGCTGGCTTCCTCGGCGCCATGGTCACCGGCCAGCTCTGACCCGGAAGCAAATCCCACTCAGACATACACAGTTTTGTGTAGTTATGAGTGGGATTTCGTCCTGAGGAGGCGGCGGAGGAGTTTGCCGGTCTCGCTGTAGGGCAGCGCGTCGAGGAACGTCACGCTCGCGGGGACGCGTGAAGAACGCAGTCGA
>JBEEGD010000418.1:0-5912 GCA_041166685.1 Acidimicrobiaceae bacterium
CGCCGCGTCCTAGACCTTCCGATCGAAGCCGATGAGCGCGGCGCCGATCGCGCCCGCATCGTTGCCCAACTGCGCCGGCACGATCGCGACCGGTGGCCGGTGCTCGGCAGCCAACACAAGGTGAGGAAACGCCTCACGGATCGGGACGAGGACGACGTCGCCGGCTCCGACAAGACCGCCGCCGACGACGACCACCTCCGGGTCGAGCAGGTTCACGAGGTTGGCGATCCCGAGCGCCGCCCACCAGCCGAACTCGCGGAAGACCGCCAAAGCCTCGGCGTCACCTTCGAGCGCGGCGCGCGTCACGTGTTCCCCGCGCACATCGTCGGGATCACCACCGGCGAACTCGAGGAAACGACCTCCCTTTCCTGATTCCGCCGCCTCACGGGCGAGCCGCCCGAGGCCGCTGCCGGACGCGAACCGCTCCCAGCAACCGCGCCGTCCGCATGGGCACGGTGGGCCCTGGGGGTCGACGACCATGTGCCCCGGCTCTCCACCGAAGCCGTTCGCGCCGCGCTGCAAGACGCCATGCGTCACGACGCCACCACCGATGCCCGTGCCGAGTGTGACCATGAACGCCTCTTGCGCTCCCTTGGCCGCGCCCAAGGTGACTTCCGCCCATGTCGCGCACGTCGCGTCGTTGTCGACCGCCACCGGAACGTTCAGTCTCGCTTGCAGCTCGTCACGGATCGACAGGTTCGCGATACCCGGAAGGTTGGGACCGACCGCCAGCCGACCGTGCCGGTCCACGAGTCCGGGCACCCCGACGCCGACGGCGTCGATGTCACCGGCGCTGGCTCGCACCTCGGAGACAACACCGACCATCGCATCGAACAACGCGTCCGCACCCTGCGGCGTCGGCCGCCTGACCTCGTTGCCGATGCGCCGACCCGACTCGTCGACGGCGATCGCGAGGATCTTCGTGCCGCCGACATCAACCCCCACCGAGAGTGCCATGAGGGCGGGACCCTACCGCTCGTCACCTAGTAGCGCAGGAGTGCCCCGATGCGGCCGAGCACGTCGAGGTCGGCGTTCCCGACACAAATCTCGACTCGGCACGATTGGCTCAGGGCCTCGTCGATGGCTTCCTCGACGACGTCGTCGATCTGCTCCATCTCTTCGCCGCACCGACCGCACCTGCGTCCGACAAGGGCGAGCGCGCCGCAGGGGCCGCACCGCCAACCGACCTCGCGGTAGCCCTGAGAAACGAGCAGCCGCTCGGCCCGGCGTTCGGACAACGCAGCCAGTACCGGCGCGAGTCCGGCCACCCCGCGCCGTCCAGTACCGACCGCATCGCGCAGCCGTTGCACGAGCTCGTCTTCCTTCTGCCGTTCGATCTGCTGCTCGATCCCGATGGCGACGGCTCGAATCTCGTCGACACTCCCGCCGACCGAGAGATGCACTCGGCCGAACAGCCGGTCGCGCAGGTAGGGGTGCAGCAACGATTCGAGCTCGCTCGTGACCGGGTCAGGCGCGCCGATCACAAGGTGCTGGAAGTCGCTCGTCTTCAGGACCGCGAGCGCAACATCGGCCGCGTGGCGGAGATGCTGGTGCTTCAGTGCGTCGAGGTGGTGAGCAACATCCCCCTGGTCGGAGTGGCCGCGCGTGTCGTAGTCGCGCGGTAGCGCTTCGAACAGCTCGGAATACTCCACGAGGTCACCCAGCTCGAACACGAACATGCGCGCTCGCTGCGCGTCAGCGAGCAACACTCCCAGCGCCGTCGACTCCTCGAGCACGGCTTCGAGTTGCCCAACCGCGGGCATGTGGTTGATGACCACGCGGTTCTGCACGGGGACGGGAAGCGGAATCACTTCCCACAGGTCGTGCGCGCTGCACGCAAAGATCGCCAGACCTCGCGTGCGGGATCGGTCGAGTCCGCCTTTCACCAGCTCTTCGATGCGATGAAGGTCGCGGCGCACAGAGTCGTGCCCGTTCGCCTTCAGCCGCGCGCCGCGCAGCAGCGAGTTGACTTCATGTTCCAGGTCTTGGTGGCGGAGATATTTGCGACCGTCAACGTCGAGGTAACAACTCGTGACCGGTGCTCGCTCCCCCCGGAACCCGACGAGCGAACGGATCACGTCTTCGGCGATGAGCGGCACGGGCGCCTCCTGGGGTGGGCGAGTCTCCCGATGCTACGGGTTCAGACGGGCAGGGGGAACAGGGTCATTGCCCGGTCGGTTCCCACGGAGTCGGCCCACGAGGCCACCTGCTCGTCCTCTGACACCACGATGACCTGCACCGCCGTGCTCATTCGCTCCAACCGAGAAAGAAGGTGCACCAGATCGGGACCGCTGACCTCGGCGAGGGCGTCATCGAGCACGAGGGGCACCGATCCCGCGTACGAGACCGAACGCTGCGCCGCGACTCGAGAGAGGAGATACCACTCCAGCTCTTCGACGCTGGCCGCCGCTGCGGGCACTACCGGGTTGGCCCCGTCGCCGTCGAACTCGGCGAGCTGAGCGTCGCTGGCTGCGAGGTCGCGCGCTGCTTGCTGGCGCGCCGACGTGGCCTGGTCAACGGCCGCTTGGGCGTCTGCGACCGCTCGTTCGAGCGCGCTGCTGTCGTCGGTCTGCGCGGCGGCCGTGAGCCGGGTGGACAGTTCGCCCAGGGCGTCGGTGGCCCGCTGCTCCGCCTCGACGGCGGTCGCCAGCTCGGACTCGCGGCGGGACCGCTCCGTCGCGGCCGCGTGCTCGGCTTCGGCGGCGGCGTCCGCCTCGACCTCGGCGGCGGCCAGCGCGGTGGCGACCGCTTCTTCGGCGCTCGTGGCCGCCTCGAGCTCGGACTTGCGTTGTGCAACGTCGGCTTCGATCTCGGCCTGGCGGTCGAGGCGTTGCTGTGCGGTGCGCACGGTCGAACGCGCCTCCTCGAGCTGCGACGAGCGCCGGGCGGCCCGCTCGCTGGCCTCCTCCTCGAGATGTTCGGGCGATGGAGTCTCCTCACGAATGCGAGCGGCCTCCATCACGAGCACCAGCCGAGCCTCCAGCTCGCCGAGTTGCTGCTCGAGCAACGCCCGCCGAGAGGACGTCTCGCCCTGTTCGTCGAGCCAGATCTTGGCAAGATCGATGAGCAGCGCAGCCGGCACGTCCTCGTCGCTGATCATGACGCCCGCGCTTTCGAGCGCCTCTTCTAGGCGGCCGGTGCGATCGCCGCTGTCCTGCACGCGCACGCGGTGATGGCGCAACGCCCACTCGACGTCTTCACCGGGATCTCGACCCAGCAGAGTGATCGCCTCGGAGTGCAACTCTCTGCGCCGCGCAACGAGGGCGGCCCGAGCCAACTCGGCGTCGACCCCCGCCTCGAGGTCTGCGAGCGCGTCCTCGGCCGACGCCAACTCCGCGCGGGCCGCTTCGAGCCGCTTCTCGCGTTCCGGGTCGACATTGAGCATCGATGTGCCCATGACGAACTCGGTGTACGTGACGAAGCCGAGTCGGTTGAGGATCTCCTGCTCGAGCTGGCGGACCTCTTCGACCTTCTGCTTGGACCGACCACCCGAGAGCCGCTTCTCGGAACGATCCTGCGCGATCAGCACCTGCTCGTGCGCGTTCTCGAGCGCTTCGATGTCGGTGCGATCAACTTCGGGAAGGCGCACGGCTCGCTCCGCGTCGAACACCGTGGCCCGAGCAGCGTCGAGACGTCGTCTGGCTACGGCGATCGCGCTTCCGCTCGTGGATTCCGGTGGCGTCTCGGCCGCAACAGCGCGATCGATCTTGGCCAGCTCGTCCGCGAGACGGATCGCCTCGTCCAACGGCACGAGCTCGCCTTCGCTGTCGGCCGACAGCAGCTGCCCCAACGCCACCTCGACGGGGAAGGGGTCGACAGTGTCGAGCGCAAGCAGCGCGGCCTCCAGCTCGAGACGTCGAGCCTCGAGCTGCACGACCTCGGCGGCAGGATCGTCGAACTCGTCGGCGAAGGGCGTCGAGGCGACCGCGTCGCTTCCCGCGGCCTCGGCCGCTTCGAGGTTGGCCAGTCGTTCGCGGGCGGCTTCCAGTGCGGTCGCGGCGAACGGATCACGGACCGCGCGAGCGGACTCGAGCGCACCCGCCGCGATCGAACAGGCGCGTGCCGACTCGGCGCGCAGCGCCCGCGCCTGGGTCACGCGCTCATCCGCGATGGTCTGAGCTTGCTGCGCTCGTGCGTGCTCGAGCCTCGCTTGCTCGGCCGCGGCCTCGAGCTCCGCACGCCGCTCGGTCAACCGGGTCAGCTCGGACCGCGGCGCGTCAGAACCGGCACCACCGTGCCCGCCTGGGACGCCGCCGGCAGTGACGTCGGCGAGCGCCGCACGGCTGGCCTGGAGCGCGACTGCGACCCGATCGACGTCGGCCTCGGCCCGCGCCAGCCGCTCGGCCGCGTCGGACCGAGCACGCTCGAGCTGGCCGCGACCGCCTGCCCCAGCGGGCACCGCGTTGTTGGGCAGCTGATCGCGCCGCACGACGATGTCGAACCCCTCGTCGGCGTGCCCTGGAAGATCGAGCAGCTTCAGCGTTGCTTCTGTCAGCTCCAGCACGACTCCATGAGCCTCCACGAGACCGTCGACGGAGGGGCGGCCCGCGGAGACCGCGGTCAGCGCGTCGATGAGCTGCTCGCGCAGACCAGCGTCGAGTCCGCGTAGCACCGTGACGTACGGATGGAACTCGATGCGGTGCCCGCCGAGGTCGAGCTGGAGGATGCGCACTATGACACCTTGATCCGCTGCACTCGTGGTTCGTCGCCCTCGTCGGACGCGCCCCGCGCCGCCGCGCCAGTCACCGAGGCGATCGCGCCTTCGACCAGGCGACCGACCGTGCCGACGGCGGACACGATGGCCGTCGCCGCCTGAGGGTCATCGAGCAGCTCCTCCACGGCGTCGAGCATGGAGCGGGCGGCCGCGATCATCTCGAGGGCTGCCGATTGCAGGTGCTCGAGGCCCTCCCGCGCCGGATCGGCCGCTGTCTCGTCGCTCGTGCTCACCTCGTCACCCCCTCGCGCGTCGTTTTATGCCGGTGCGCCGGCCCCCATCGACCGCCTGTTTTGGGTCGTCGCCGGCAAATACGACCCTCAGTTTGCCCTGTCGGAGCGTGGCGTCGGTGATGGTCCGCCGCCGCAGCGAATCCGGCAGCATCAGGGCCCGCCGATACGGCCCGACCCGGATGAGGAGCTCGTCGTCCTTGCGACCGACGTCGAGGTCGTCGCGATCGGCGAACGGCAGCTGCAGCGTGAGGTGATATGCCCCGGCTCGACGAGTGACCTTGAGGGTCTCGCCCTCATGCAGCACGGCGGCGGCATCGAGATCGCCGTACACCGCCGCCCCGAACTCGCGCAGGCGCTCTGAGCCGACGAGCTCATCGGCGGCGAGGTCGGCCCGCAAGACCGGCAGCGGCGCGAAGCTCGCGTCGATCGTCGCGAGATGCTCGGCGTGCAGCTCTCGCCACTTCTTGAACCACGGATCGGTGATGTCGTCTGGCAGCAGACGGTTGGCGACCACCGCGTCGACGCGATAGCCGAACAGCGACAGGTAGGTGTACGTGCGCCGGGCCTCGGCGATCACCATTCGTTCGGGATTCACGACCAGCCGCACACTCGTGAGCGCAGGATCGGTGAGCAGCTCGCGGACACCGTCTAGCCGCTCGTAGAACCGACGGCCGGCCGCGAAGACGCGGTCGCCCGCAACGGGGAGCGACGTGACCCGCTTCAGCACCGGGGCGACGGCCTTGTTGACCCGGCGGCTCACCGGAAAGAGCCGGTCCATGTACCACGAGAGAATGTCCGGCAACGACAAGAACCGAATGGTTTCGGCCGTCGGCGCGCAGTCGACGACGAGCACGTCCCAGTCGCCCGACGCCGCGTGCGTCTTGATGTCGGCGAGGGCGAAGATCTCGTCGAGACCCGGCAGCACCGCCAGCTCCTCGGCCTCCACGGTGTCGAGACCGGCCCAC
>JBEEGD010000419.1:0-8245 GCA_041166685.1 Acidimicrobiaceae bacterium
CCCGAACCTCGAGGAATTGTTCGCCCGCCAAGCGGACGTACGCGCGCTGCTCGACGGCGAGCGCGCTGTCGTCGATCTCGAACAGCTGGCCGATCGGCACAGCGCGATGGAACGGCGGGTCGCTGCGCTCGAAGCGAAGCTCGAGAACGAGCACCCCGAGTCGACCATCGCGCAGGTGGCGGACGTGCAGCAGTATCTGCTGGCCCATCTCACCAAGTCCGCTCATTGCGGGTTGAACGACGAGTGCCTGCCGGTCGTGCTCGACGAGCCCTTCCTGCGGATCGCCGCCGACCGAAAATGGGAGCTGCTCGACATGCTCCGCCGGCTCGGCGAGAACACACAGCTCATCTATCTGACCGACGATCCCTTCGTCAGTGCGTGGGCTCGCCGCCGCGCCTCAGCCGGCCTGATCACCCTGATGGAACCCATCGACGCCTGACGTCTCTAGGGTGGGCGGATGGCGGAAGCTCCGGTCGCGCCGCGAAAACCCCATGTTCGAAAAGTCCACGGCGACGAGACCGTCGACGACTACTACTGGCTGCTCGACCGAGACGACCCGGACACGATCGCGTACCTCGAAGCCGAGAACGCCTACACCGAGGCCCAGACCGACCACCTGGCCCCGCTCCGCGACCGCTTGTTCGAGGAGATCAAGGCGCGGGTGCAGGAAACCGATCTCTCCGTGCCGACTCGAAGGGGTCCGTGGTGGTACGTCACGCGCACTGAGGAAGGCAAGCAGTACCCGATCTTCTGCCGGCGTCCCGCGCCACATGACGAAGAGCGCGAGACGATCCTCCTCGACGGCAACGAGCTCGCCGGTGGGTCTGATTTCTTTGCGCTCGGAGTGATCGACGTCAGCCCTGACCACACGTTGGTCGCCTATTCCACCGACTTCGCAGGCGCGGAGTCGTACACCCTCCGGTTCAAGAACCTCGTCACCGGCGAGACATTGCCTGACGTCGTCGAGAGCACGTACTACAGCTCGGCGTGGGCCACCGACAACGCGACGTTCTTCTACACGACGATCGATTCTGCGCACCGGCCCTACCGGTTGTGGCGGCACCGGCTCGGAACGCCGAGCGGGGACGACGTGCTCGTGTACGAAGAACCCGACGAACGGTTCTTCCTCGCCGTCGACCTCACCCGCAGCGAGCGCTACATCGTCGTCCAGTTGGACAGCAAGATCACGAGCGAAGTCCGGGTGCTCGACGCCAACACTCCGGAGGGCGAGCTTCGCGTCATCGAACGCCGACGTCAGGGCGTCGAGTACTCCATCGATCACCAGGGCGATCGATTCCTCGTGCTGCACAACGACGGTGCCTTGAACTTCGAGTTGGCAGAAACCCCTACTTCCGCACCATCACGCGCGAACTGGCGGCCGCTCATCGAGCATCGTGACGACACGCGGCTCATGGGGGTCGATGCGTTCGCCGGCCACCTCGTGGTGCACCTGCGGCGCAACGCGCTCACCGGCCTCCACATCCTGCGCAACGACGGCGACGCGCACGAGATCGAGTTCGACGAGCCACTCTTCGACGTGAACCCGGGCTCGAACCCGGAGTTCGACACC
Source organism: Acidimicrobiaceae bacterium (assembly GCA_041166685.1). Taxonomy (GTDB): domain Bacteria; phylum Actinomycetota; class Acidimicrobiia; order Acidimicrobiales; family JACDCH01; genus DASUCS01. The sequence continues at coordinate 1,571 of JBEEGD010000419.1, forward strand.
ACCGTGCTCCGCCTCGGCTACGAATCGTTCGTCACGCCGCCGACGGTGTACGACTACGACCTCGATCAACGCGAGCTCGAACTACGCAAACAGCAACCCGTTCTCGGCGGATACGACCCCGCCGATTACACGCAGGCGCGGGAATGGGCCACCGCGTCAGACGGCACCCGCGTACCGATTTCAGTGGTGCACCGGGCCACGGTCGAGCGCGACGGGCGCGCTCCGTGCGTGCTCTACGGCTATGGCTCCTACGAGACGAGCCTCGACCCGTGGTTCTCCGCGATCCGACTACCGCTGCTCGACCGCGGGATCGTGTTTGCCGTAGCTCACGTCCGCGGTGGGGGCGAGTGCGGTCGTCAGTGGTACGAGGACGGCAAGTTGCTGCACAAGCGCAACACCTTCACCGACTTCATCGTGTGCGCGGAGCATCTGTGCGCCGCCAGCTACACCTCAGCGGCCCGCCTCGCGGCGCGCGGCGGCTCCGCCGGCGGGCTGTTGATGGGCGCGGCGGCCAACCTCGCGCCGCAGCAGTTCGCGGCCATCATCGGCGAGGTCCCATTCGTCGACGCCCTCAACACGATCCTCGATCCGAGCCTGCCGTTGACCGTGATCGAGTGGGAAGAGTGGGGCAACCCGCTCGAGTCGCCCGAGGTCTACCGGTACATGAAGTCCTACTCGCCGTATGAAAACGTCGAAGAGAAGGCGTATCCCGCGATCCTCGCGACGGCGGGGTTGAACGATCCGAGAGTCGGCTACCACGAGCCCGCGAAATGGGTCGCCAAGCTGCGCGTCACGAAGACCGACGATCGACCATTACTTCTGAAGACGGAGATGGGCGCAGGCCACGCCGGCCCGTCAGGCCGCTACGACCTATGGCGCGATCAGGCGTTCGTGATGGCGTTCGTCATAGAGGCGCTCGAGGCGCCGGAACATCCTGGGTAGCCGAATTGCGGAGGTCGAGCTCGGCGAGCTCGTCCTCCAGAATCGCCAGCCGGATGACTTCGAGGATCTCCTCGCCGACCAGCTCTTCACGTTCGAGCAGCGCGTCGCGCAGCGCACTATGGATCGGTCGGTGTGTCTGCAGCAACCGAGTCGCGTCGGCCTTGGCCTGGGCCAGAATCAGCTCCGTGGCCTCACGGCTGCGCTCGTCGTCGAGCACCTTGGCCACGAGGTCCTCACCCTTCGAGCCTCGAGCGGCATCGAGCGAGAGCAGCGAGCCGCCCATGCCGAGCGCGCCAACCATCGTGGCCGCGAGTTTGGTGGCCTCCGCCAAGTCGGCTGCCGGGCCGGTACCACTCTCGCCGTAGGCGAGCTCTTCGGCCACCATCCCGCCGAACGCGATGCGAATGAGCGACAGCAATTCGGAGCGGGACTTGGTGAATCGTTCTTCGTCGTCCCCGTGGCCCAACACGCCAAGTGCGCCGCGGCGCTTGATGATCGACAGCACCTCGAGCCGGCGGAGCGGTGACGGCTGGTTCTCGTCGCGTCCGCACAGGAAGGCGATGGTCGCGTGGCCAGCTTCGTGCGTCGCAATCGCCACGCGCTCTTCGTCGGTGTAGGTGATCGGGTGCTGAAGCCCCAGCTCTTCGGTCAGCTTGGCCTGCTGGAGGTCTCGCTCGTCGAGCGCGGAGCCGTCGCGTCGCAGGGCCCAGACGAGCGCCTCGTCGAAGAGGTGCTCGATCATCACGGGCGAGTAGCCGCTCGTCAGCGCAGCCAGATCGTCGCGGGCCCGGTCGCCGTCGAGCGACTCGACGTGGGCCTTGCGGTCGAGGAAGTAATCGATCAGCGCGCGCCGCTCGAGGCGACCCGGCAGGTCGAACTGGATCGTGCGATCGAAGCGACCCGGGCGCAAGAGGGCGGGGTCGAGGTCTGCCGCGCGATTGGTTGCCGCGACGACGAGCACGTTGGCGGGCAACGTCCGGCCCTTGTGGATTCGGAGGTAGTCGGGCAAGAGAATGTTCAGGCGCTCGACGAACCAGCCCTTCGCACGCGAGGTGGTCGTGGGCTCGTCGAACGACTGCAACTGGATGAGCAGCTCGTTCACGACTCCGGAGATGCCTTCTCGCGAAGTCGACGCGCCCATGCCCTGGCGAGCGCCGCCGATCGCGTCGATCTCCTCGATGAAACCGATCGCCCCTCCCTCGCGACGGGCGGCGGCGCGCAGCGCACGGAAGTAGGCGCGGATCTTGCGGTTGGTCTGGCCGTAGTACATCGACTGGAACGCCGATGAGGACACGAACAGGAAGGGCACGCCGGCCTCGTGCGCCATCGCCTTGGCCAGGTGTGTCTTTCCGGTTCCTGGCGGTCCCTCGAACAGGACCCCGCGGCGGGGGCTCGCGCCCAGTTGTTCGCGGAGCGTCTGGTGCGCGAGGAAGAGATTGAGCGTGCGCACCACTTCTTCGCGCACGACATCGCAACCGACGACATCTTCGAGACCGATCTCGATGTCGTGAGGGCGGTACAGCACGTGCGGGGAACGTCCTGCGGCCCACATGGGGACCAGCAGCACCACGGTCAACAGTCCGACGATGATGAAGCTGGGCATGAGCTGAGGCGAGATGGGAATCGCGGGCATGAGCGAACCGCCCCACAGCAAGCGCGTCCCCATCCACGCCGCGAACGCCCACAGGAAAATGGTCAGGCGCCGAATGCGTTGCAGCCGAGCGCGCTCTCGGAACCTCGCGACGTCGGCTTGGCCTCCCCGAAGGACCTCGGTCCCCTGCAGCCGCTCCAGCTCAGTCACTCGAACCTCCGCGCTCTCGTCGGTGTCGCACGATTTGAGCGTTCCGACCACTCTGAGTGAGGAGACTATCGGACGGCCAGCGTGTGACAAGGACAAAGTTGGCGGAAGGTCAGGAATTCTCCTGCCGAAACATCACAGTTCGTAGCGGCCGTAGCCGCCGCGGAAGAAGATGAGCGGCCCGCCTCGGGCCTGGCCGACGCTCAGGTCAACCACTCGGCCGAGCACGCTCAAGTGGTCTCCCGCGTCGTCGACCCGCTCGATCGTGCACTCGATCCACGCGATCACACCGTTGAGCACGGGGGCGCCGGTCCGCCCGGGGCTCCAGCCGATCGACGCGAACTTGTCTGCGCCCTTCAGCGCAAAGACCCGGGACACCTCTTCCTGGTTCTCACCGAGGATGTTGACGCAGAAGGTGCCCGCGGCCTCGATCTTCGGCCAACTCGACGACTTCTTGTCGGGAAAAAACGCGACGAGCGGCGGATCGAGGGAGACGGACGTGAACGATCCGATCGCCAGACCAGCCGGTTTGCCGGCGTCGTCGATCGCGGTGACCACCACGACGCCCGTTGGGTAGTAACCGAGGACTTGGCGGAATTTGGCCTCGTCGAAGCTCGATACGTGGTCGTGGGCGGGCACGGGCCGGAGGGTAGTGGGACGGCTCTGGCGTCAGCCCCCGATGGAGACAGCCAGCCCCTCGGCCGCAGCCACGATCTCGTCCGGAGCCCCGGTGCCGTTGCGGGCCTTGATCGCCCGCTCGAGCATCCGGTCGACGAAGTCGTCGCCATGGGCGGGGTCGTGGTGGAACAAGCACAACGTCGTGACGGACGCCAGCTTGGCCACCTCGACCGCGTATTCGACGGTGCAGTGACCCCAATGGCGCTTCTCGGCGAACTCTTCGGGTGTGAACTGCGCGTCATGGATCAGCAGGTCCGCGCCGTCGCACAACTCGAGCACATGGTCGGGTACTTCCATGCCACCGTCCATGGGCTGCTGGTGGTCGCTGATGTACGCCACCACCGCGCCACCCATCTCGATGCGGTAGCCGTTCGTGATCCCGACGTGCGGAACCGTGCGCACTCTGACCTTGGCGTCACCGATCACGATGTCGGCGTCGCTCACGTCGTGGAAGCGGATGTCGCCGCGCAAGTCGGTGAACCGGACCGGGAAGTACGGCGGGCGCATGAAGTCCTGGAACGCCTGCTCGAGGCTGAGGCCGTCGGGTTGAACGGGCCCGTAGATGTCGAACTTGGCCCCAACTCTGTCGGCAGGCACGAAGAACGGCAGACCCTGGACGTGATCCCAGTGCAGGTGGGTGATCAACGCGGAACCGCGAAAGCTTCCGTCCTTCGGCAGCGTGTCGCCCCAGTACCGCAGGCCGGTGCCAAGGTCGAGCACGATCGGCTCCGATCCCGGGGTCTCCAGCGCGACGCACGCGGTGTTGCCTCCGTACCGACGATTCTCCTCGCACGGGCACGGCGTGGATCCACGGACCCCGTAGAACGTGACGTTAAGCAGTGGGCCCCCCGATCCGGCTGCGTGGTGCTGCGTAGTGGTTGCGAGTCTTCGCAGGTTACTTCTACGTTTCCTGCTGTTCTCTTCTGGTGACAGATGTCACTGACGTCGTCACCCGTTCGCTGACGAGCGGGTCGTCGTAGTGTTCCCCGCGAATGGAATTAACTGAACATCGCGTGACGGCCAACAACATCGACTTCGCCTGTCTGGCGTGCGGTGACACCGGTCCACTGGCCATCTGCCTTCACGGGTTTCCCGACAGCGCGTGGACATGGCGGTTGCTTCTCCCCGCGCTGGCCGACGCTGGATTCCGCGCGGTTGCGCCATGGTTGCGGGGCTACGCACCGACCGGGCTCGACCCGCAGGGCCGGTACCAAAATGGCGCGTCGGTGGCCGACACCATCGCGTTGCACGAGGTTCTCGGCGGCGACGACGCTGCCGTGCTCATCGGCCACGACTGGGGCGCGCGTATCGCGACCGGCGCGGCCACGTTCGCGCCGGAACGGTGGAGCAAGCTCGTCACCGGTGCGGTCCCTCCCGGTGGCGCGGTCGCCCAAGGGTTTCTGACCTACCGGCAGTTGAAGCGCTCGTGGTACATGTTCTTCTTCCAGAACCCGCTCGCCGAGATGGTCGTAGGCATGAACGACATGGAGTTCATCGAGCGATTGTGGGCCGACTGGTCGCCGGGCTACGACGCGTCGGAGGACCTGCCTCGCGTGAAGGACTCGTTGCGGGATCCGGCCAACCTCGCCGCCGCGCTCGAGTACTACCGCGCCACTCTCGATCCGGTTGAGCACACCGTGCCGGAGTTCCAGCCATATGAGGACGCGATCGGGGGAACGCCGACTCAGCCGCATCTGTACATGCACGGTGCGGACGACGGCTGCATGGGCGTCGAGCTCGCGCGCATGGCCGCACCTTTCATGCCGGCTCCCGGTTCCTTCGTCGAGATCATCGATGACGCAGGCCATTTCTTCCATGTCGAACAGCCGAAACTTGTCAACGATCTGATCGTCAAGTTCGTGACATGAAGCTCGCGGCAGTCGTGAAGCGGGACTGTCCGACCTGTGCACTGGTCGAGCCCGTGTTGAAGCAACTCGACGCGGCGCCGGGCATCGAGCTCACGGTGTTCTCACAGGACGATCCGACCTTTCCGTCGGGCATCGCCAACGTGACGTTCGACGAAGACTTGGCCTTCTCGTACCACCACGATGTCGAGACCGTGCCGACGCTGATCGCAGACGACCGAGATCGCATCGTCGGATGGAAACGCGACGAGTGGGAGCGGTTCACCGGAGTCGAGGGGCTCGGGCCCGGGCTGCCCGATCATCGACCGGGGTGTGGCTCGCTCTCCGTCGACCCGTCGAGGGTCGACGAGCTGCGCGCCAGGTTCGAGGGTCACCGTTTGAAGGCGCGACGGGTTGAGCTCGCAGACCTCGAGGACGAGATGGAAGCCCTCTTCGATCGCGGCTGGACCGACGGCCTGCCCGTCGTGCCGCCGACGGAACAACGCGTGCTACGCATGCTGGAGGGCACGACGCGGGCGGCCGACGAGGTCGTGGCGGTGGTGCCGCCCGACCTCGTCCCGTGCACTGTCGAGAAGGTCGCCATCAACGCGGTCCTGGCTGGCTGTGCGCCCGAGTACCTCCCGGTGGTCATTGCCGCGATCGAAGGGGCGTGCACCGACGAGTTCAACATCCACGGTGTGCTGGCGACGACGATGCCGGTCGGGCCAGTGATGATCGTGAATGGTCCGATCCGCCGGCGCGTCGGCATGAACTCGGGCGTCAACGTGCTCGGTCAGGGCAATCGCGCCAACATCACGATCGGGCGCGCGTTGCAACTCGTCATCCGGAACGTCGGGGGCGGCCGGCCCGGTGGGGTCGACCGCGCAACCCAAGGCAACCCCGGCAAGCTCTCGTTCTGTTTCCCGGAGGACGAGGAAGGTTCACCGTGGGAACCGCTCCATGTCGAACGCGGTTTCGCCGCAGACAGCAGCACGATCACGCTGTTCCCGGGCGAAGGGCCGCGGGGCATGATCGATCAACTGTCGCGCGATCCCGAATCGCTGGCTCGCTCGATGGCTGCGTGCCTGCGCACGGTTCAGCACCCCAAGCTCGCGATGGTGTTCGACGCCATCCTGGTGGTGAGCCCTGAACACGGTCGAGTGTTCCGAGAGGCTGGCTGGACGAAGGCAAACCTGAAGGAGCGCTTGCACGAACTCACGATGCTCGAAGGAGCCGAGATCGTGCGGGGCTCAGGAGGCATCACCGAGGGCCTGCCCGAGTGGGTCAAGGACATGCAGCTGCCGAAGTTTCGGCCAGAGGGGATCCTTGTCGTGCACGCTGGTGGCGGCGCCGGACTGTTCTCGACGATCATCGGGGGCTGGGCCAACGGGGAGACGGGCAGCCAACCGGTAA
>JBEEGD010000420.1:0-7444 GCA_041166685.1 Acidimicrobiaceae bacterium
CTCAGTCCCAGTGTGGCTGATCGTCCTCTCAGACCAGCTACCCGTCGAAGCCTTGGTGGGCCATTACCCCACCAACAAGCTGATAGGCCGCGAGGCCCTCCCGAAGCGGAATCCATTTCTTCACCAGATCATGCGGTCCGGTGAAGGTATCCGGTATTAGCGTTCCTTTCGGAGCGTTATCCCGGTCTTCGGGGCAGGTTCCTCACGTGTTACTCACCCGTTCGCCACTAGGTCTTCCCCAGTATTGCTACTGGATGGACCTCGTTCGACTTGCATGTGTTAGGCACGCCGCCAGCGTTCGTCCTGAGCCAGGATCAAACTCTCCATCGAGACCTCCGACCCCGAAGGGCCTTCGATCAGTTAGAAGAGCCGGCTCGTATCTCCCGTGAAGGAGACCGTTTTCCGACCCGGCAGAACGCACGATTGTTCGTTGGTGGTCGCCCCTTGCGGGGCGTACTGCCGACTCAAATCGTGCGTTCCAGAACGGTCAACTATGTACAAATTGTTGTCCGTTAAATGCAATTGACTTGGTGAACGGTCACAGCAAGCTGCGACCGCCCGCACTGGCATTTTTCGTCCGCTATTCCGTTGTCAAGGTGCGCCGCTCCCCTCAAGGGGGTGCAGCAGGCACACGCTCCCTAGGGAGGTTGGTGCCGCTGGTGCCGTCTCTCGCCGGTCGGCACAAGGCCGAGGGGCTTCAGAGGCGGAGCGCCACGCTACAGACGTTGCCCAGCAACGTCAACCCGACGCGCCTCGCACGACCAGGTGTTGCTGGCGCTTTCCCGCCCGCAGGAGCAGCCAGCGCCCCTCGAGGAAGTCCTCCGGGCCGATCAGGCGCCCCTCGTCCTCCACTTTGTGGTCGTTGACGTATGCGCCACCCTGGCGCAGGAGCCGCCCGGCTGCGCTCTTGGATGCGGCCAGCTCGGTGCGCACGAGCAACTCGAGGAGTGTCACCGGGAGCTCGGCGTCCGTCACCGGCGTCGTCGGCAGGCTGCCCTCGAGCAACCCCAGCTGGTCGGGCTGCAACCCATCGGACCACGCCTCGGTCCCTCGTTCGGCCGCCTCCGCCGCCTCGGAACCGTGCACCAGGGTCACGACCTCGCGGGCCAGCAGCCGCTGCGCCTCCCGCTCGTGCGGTGCCGCCTCGTGACGCCCCATGACCTCCTCGATCTCCGCGACAGGCTGCAACGTGAGCCACAGCAGAAGTTGGCGGACCTGGCGGTCGTCGGTCTGAAAGAAGTGCTGGAAGAGCTGGTAAGGGCTCGTCATCTCGGGGTCGAGCCAGATGCGGGCACCAGTCGTCTTCCCCAGCTTTGTGCCGTCAGGGGCCAACAAGAGGGGCCAGCACAGCGCGTGGACGGCGACGCCGGACCGCCGGCGGATGAGATCGACGCCCGACAGAATGTTGCCCCACTGATCGGAGCCACCGATCTGCAGCTCGCAGCCATGGTGCGTGTGGAGCCACCAGTAGTCGAAGGCCTGCAGGAGCATGTACGAGAACTCGGTGTACGAAATGCCGTGTTCGCTGTCGAGCCGGGCCCGCACGGACTCGCGAGCCATCATCTGGTTGATGGTCACGTGCTTGCCGACGTCGCGGAGGAACGCGAGCAGGGGGACGTCGCGGGTCCACTCGTAGTTGTCGACGAGCTGCCATTCGCCGTCGTCGCCCAGGACGCGGGAGATCTGGGTCTTGATCGCCGCGACGTTGGCTCGCAACGTGTCCTCGTCGAGCAGGTTGCGTTCCTCTGACCGGCCCCCTGGGTCGCCGATCATGCCGGTGGCCCCACCGGCGAGCGCGATGGGATGGTGACCTGTCAGCTGGAATCGACGCAGCATCATCAACCCGATGAGGTGGCCGGTGTGGAGGCTGGGGGCAGACGGATCGATGCCGTGGTACAGCGTGATCGGACCCGCGGCCAGCCGCTCGGCGAGGGCGTCGCGATCGGTGCGGTCATGCACCAGCCCGCGGGCTTCGAGGTCGGCCAACAGATCCATGCGGCCTCAGACCCTAGTGAGGGCGATGCATGAGAGATCCAGGCGAAAACCGCGACAATGGCGCCGTGCGAGCCCTTGTCGTCGCGGTCGTCTGCGGGGTCGTCGCCGCGGGATGCTCGTACACCAAGACCGAGGTCACTCCGCAGATTCCGGCGAACGCGCAATCGTCGAAGATCTATGCGGCCGACGGCACGCTCATCACGACTCTGCATGGCCCGCAGAACCGGCTCGAGGTCCCGCTCGACCGAATCCCGAAGGTGTTGCAGCAGGCCGTCATCGCCATCGAGGACGAGCGGTTCTATTACCACCGCGGTGTCGACTTCCGGGCCATCTTCCGGGCGGCAAAGGAGAACGCGACGTCAGGCGAGCTCCGCCAGGGCGGCTCGACGATCACACAGCAACTCGTCAAGAACACCCTCCTGTCGAGCGGCAAGACGCTCGACAGGAAGATTCAAGAGGCGTCGTTGGCGTGGCAGCTCGAGGAGCACTACTCGAAGGACCGGATTCTCTCGATCTATCTGAACACCGTCTACTTCGGCAACGGGGCCTACGGCGTCGAGGCCGCGGCCGAGCAGTACTTCGGCGAACATGTCGAACAGGTCGACGCCGGACAAGCAGCCATGTTGGCCGGCGTGATCCAAGCGCCGAGCGATTACGACCCGTTCATCCACGCGGACGCGGCCACGACCCGCCGCGACGTGGTGCTCTCCAAGATGCAGGAGCAGGGCTACTTGTCCGAGGCGGAGCACAACGCCGCGGCGGCCAAACCGATCGGCTTGTCACCGACCCCGACGCAGGATCGCTACCCGGCGGCCCACTTCGTGCAGGAAGTCAAGAAGTTCATCTCCGACAACCCGCAGTTCGGCGCCACCCAGGACGAGCGCGACAACTTGCTGTTCTCGGGTGGGCTGCGGATCTACACGACGATCGACCTCGGGCTCCAGACCGCCGCGGAGCAAGCCGTCAGTGAGGTGATGCCGGATCCAGAAGGCCCCGAGGCCGCGTTGGTCGCGGTTGATCCTCGTAGCGGCTACGTGCGCGCCATGGTCGGTGGGCGCGACTTCTTCGGATCGCAGCCGACCGCGAAATGCAATCTGGCCGTCGGGTGCAAGCCCAATCCCACGCTGAACGGCCGCGGCACGGGATCGGCGTTCAAACCCTTCGTGCTGGCCGCTGCGCTGGACCAGGGCATCCCGCTGTCGGAGATCATCCCCGCGCCGGGTTGCATTCACCTCGAGCCTCCGACCGGGCCGTGGGATCCGTGCAACGCGGACCCCGGAGAGGGTGCGCCCGGAGGGACGAACCTCATCGAAGGCACGGTGCACTCGTTCAACACGCTGTACGCGCAGCTGATCCTGCAGGTCGGTCCGCAGAACGGAGTCGACATGGCCAAGCGGCTCGGGATCACCTCTCAGTTGCTCGCGCTGCCCTCCGCAGTCCTCGGAGCAAACGATGTGACACCGCTCGACATGGCGAGCGCGTACGGCTCGTTCGCCAATCGCGGCGTGCACGTCACTCCGGTGATCATCAGCAAGATCACGCGCGCGGACGGGACGATCGTGTACGAGAACGTACACGAGCAGACCAAGGCAGTGGACGCGCCGATCGCCGACACGGTCACCTCGGTTCTGCAACAAGTGATCGCGCGCGGCACGGGCACCGCCGCACAGGAGCCATTCCCGGTCGCGGGAAAGACCGGCACGGGCGAGGACTACAAGAACGCGTGGTTCTGTGGCTACACCCCGACCTTGTCGACCGCGGTGTGGGCGGGCTTTCCGTCGGAGGAAGTCAAGATGTCGCCGCCGACCACGAGCATCACGGTGTATGGCGGTACCTGGCCGGCCCAGATCTGGAAGCGGTTCATGGCGGTCGCGGCGGCCAACTCGGAGCCCGCGGATTTCACTCCGCCACCTCCGACGTCGTCGACCACCTCGACGACGCTGCCCGAGGAGCCAACCCTGCCGGGCGCGCCGCAGTTGGCCGTCCCCGAGGTCCGGGGCAAGCCGTATGCGGAAGCGGCTGCGACCATCCAGGGTGCGGGATTCACGCCCGTCCGGTTCGACGTCGTGACCGACGTGTTCCCACCGGGTGTCGTCAGCGGACAATCGCCACCCGGCGGATCGACGGCCCCACCCGGGGCCACGGTCACGCTCGAGGTTGTTGTCCCGACCGGAGACGCGATTACGGTGCCGAACGTCATCGGCATGAAACAAGACGCCGCGGTGGCAACGCTGCGCAACGCCGGGCTCGAACCTCAGGTGTCAGAAGCGCAGGCGCCGGATGACCAACCTCGAGGACGTGTGTGGAAACAATCTCCCCCCGGGGACGAGAAGGTGAGTCGGGGAACGACGGTCACGATCGTCGTGAACCCGAACTGAGCGGTCCAACGTCAGGGGCGCGCCCCGGACGCATCGCCCTCACCGTGCTGCTGGTGGCGATCGCACTCATGTGGTTCTACGCGCTGTTCATCGCGAACCAGGCGAACACGGTCGACGAGCTCGGCGAACCAACGTTTCCTCGGGCTGCCCAACCGGTGTGCGCGAATGTGCTCGATCGGTTCCGACAGCTCGATCTCGTGAACAAGGTGGCCGCGTCCCCGGAAGAGCGCGGAGTCCTCGTCGACAAAGCCGACGCGCAGCTGGTCGTGATGGTGCAGACGCTGCGCGCCTTGGTGCCGTCCCCCGGCAATGACGCCACGGCGGTCACGAAGTGGCTCGACGACTGGGACCAGTGGCTGCGTGATCGCGCCACGTGGTCCGAGAAGCTGCGTCGCAACGAGGACGCGCCCTTCCTCGAGAAGCAGCGCGACAACCGTCAGCCGAACAGCAAGGCCCTCGACGACTTCGCCCGAACGAATGAGATGCCGGCGTGCACGACGCCGGCTGGAGTCTGACTACTGCGGCACCCGGATCCGTGACACGTTCGGATCGCCATCGACGTACCAGCGCCACGGGTGCTCAGCCCCGGCGTTCAACCCGATGCGAACGCTGTTGCCTGGCCGGCGGGGTGAGGGCACACCGTCGTCGACGATCACCACGCCGCGGTCGCCGGTCACGAGATCGGCGCCATCGTGCGCGCGATCGAGTCCGAACGCCTGACAGAGCTTTGCGGGCCCACTGCACAGGTCGCGGTCTCGCTTCGCATGCACGCCTCGGCGCTCGTACATCTCGTGGAGGCCGGAGAGCGGGGCCGCGGCCCGCAAGAGCACGGCGACGCCCTCGTCGACGTCACCGCACACCGCATTCGCACACCAGTGCATGCCGTAGGTGAAGTACACGTAGAGCAGTCCGGGGGGGCCGAACATCGTGGCGTTGCGGTTCGTCCTTCCCTTGAATGCGTGGCTGCCGGGGTCGATCTCGCCGCAATAGGCCTCGACCTCGATGATGCGGGCGGAGCGGTCGCCGTGGACGATCACCTTGTTGAGCAGGTGCCGAGCGACGATCTTCGGGTCGCGCGCGTAGAAGTCGCGCTCGAGGATCTCGCCTTTCACCGGGAGAGCGCAGCGCGGATGTGGCTGGGCGGAGGTGTGGGCTCTTTCGTGCCCATCTTCACGCCGACGTAGAGCACAACCGCCTGGAACACCGCGCGCTCCCCGACCGAACCATCGACCGTGACATCGAACGACGTGTTGCCCCAACGCGTGACCGTCGGGACGAGGGTGAGGACGTCGCCGAGACCCGCGGCGCCGAGCCACTCGACGCTCACCTTCCTCACCATGATGTCCCAGTCGCCGTCGGCGGTCAGAACATCGAGCGAGCGCAACCAACGGTCGACGCAGTGATCGACGTACGCGAGATAGTGCGCGTTGAACACCACTCCTTGCAGGTCGACCTCCCCGTACCGCACTTCGATGTCGTACGAGTAGGTCACGGGCGGGGCAAGCGGGCTTCGAGCTCGTCGACATGCTGGCGGAATTCCACAAGTTGTTCGGCCACCGGACCGGGTCCCGCTCCTCCGGGCGTGCGCCTGCGGGTCACGGCCACGCCGGGCTCGAGCAGTGCGAGACCGTCGTCGCCGAGCTCTGGGTGGGCGGCAACCAGTTCGGCGAGGGGCACACGGCGTTCGATCGAATCGCGCACGATTCCGCCGACGATCGCGTGCGCGTCTCGGAAGGGGACGCCGCGTTCGACGAGCATCTCGGCAAGGTCGGTGGCCGCGGCGCTCGGAGCGTCCGCGGCCTCCTGCATCCGCTCGGTGTTGAAGTCGACCGTGCGCAGCAAGCCGGTGAGCGCGGGAAGGCCGAGCTGGATCTGGTCGATGGCGTCGAACAACGGCTCCTTGTCCTCTTGCAGGTCGCGGTTGTACGACAGCGGCAGCCCCTTCAATGTGGTCAATACAGCCGTGAGATGACCGATCATGCGCCCGGTCTTGCCTCGGACGAGTTCGGCGATGTCGGGATTTTTCTTCTGCGGCATCATCGAGCTGCCCGTCGCATACGAGTCGTGCAGCGTGATGAAGCCGAACTCCTCAGTGGCCCACAAAACGATTTCCTCGCCGATGCGTGACAGATGCACGCTCGCGAGGGCGAGATCGAACAGTGCCTCGGCGACGAAGTCGCGATCGCTCACCGCATCGAGTGAGTTCTCGAACCGCCGAGCGAAGCCGAGCTCCTCGGCCACGCCGTCGGGGTCGAGTGGGAGCGACGACCCGGCGAGGGCGCCCGCCCCGAGCGGCGACACATCGACGCGCTTCCGCGTGCCGAGGATGCGGTCGACGTCGCGTCCGAGAGCCCACGCATGGGCGAGAAGATGATGTGCAAGCAAGACCGGCTGCGCCCGCTGCATGTGGGTGTATCCGGGCAGATACGACGGACCGGCTTCGACGGCACGATCGAGCAGGACGCGCTGCAACGTGACCAGTGAGCGAGCGATGCCGCCGAGCTCATGTTTCACATAGAGCCGAAGCGCGGTCGCAACCTGGTCGTTGCGGCTGCGGCCGGTGTGAAGTTTGGCTCCGGTGGGCCCGGCCAGCTCGGTGACGCGCCGTTCGATGGCGGTGTGGATGTCCTCGTCAGTGGGCTCGAACGCGAGCTTGCCCTCCTCGAGCTCGTTCGCGACCTGATCGAGCGCGGCGAGCACCTCCGTCGCCTCGTCGCCGGAGAGAATTCCCGCTCGCACGAGGCCATTCACGTGTGCGCGCGAGCCCCTCACGTCGTACGGCGCGAGTCGTCGGTCGAAGGAGAGGCTCTCTGAGAACGCCAGCAGCTCGGATGACGGGCCCTGCTCGAAGCGCCCGTGCCACAGCGTTCCGCCGCCGCTCGTCATTCGTCTTTGTTCCCCTGTTTGGCCGCCCATGTCTCCAGACCGAGACCCCACAAACGGACGAAGCCAGCGGAGTCCTCGTGCCGGAAGACGTCTTCCGCGTCGTAGGTCGCCAGACCGTAGTCGTAGAGGCTGTGTTCGCTGCGCCGTCCGGTCACCTGGCACGAGCCTGGTTCGAGGTGGAGCCG
>JBEEGD010000421.1:0-14307 GCA_041166685.1 Acidimicrobiaceae bacterium
CCCATGCCGTGACCACCTCGCCGTTGGCGGGGTACACGTTGGAGAAGATGTCATACGGCACGAACACGATGCGCTCGGCCCGCACCCACGTCGCGGCCGTCGGAAGGTGGTACGCCAACGCGTCCCATCCGTACGGCAGAACCGCGTAACTGACCACGGTCCGCCACGCGAACTCGAGGGCGGCCGCCAGCGCGAGGACCGCCGCCCACGGATACGTACGGGCGGTCGTCCAGAGCGAACGCACCCGCAAACGGCGTGCAACGCGGACGAGACGGGCGGGAATCATCTCGTCACGCGTGAGCCATACGATCGAACCGCTCACCACGATCGTCATCGCGAACAGCACGGCAGGCGTCAGGCGTCGCACGACCAGGCCGGCGATGAGCACCGAAGCAACCACTTGAAGGGTCGCAAGCGTCGCGGTCGCCAACAGCGTGTCGATCCGCCGGCCGAGGCGGAGGCGACACGCAACCCCGGCCGCTCCCCACAGGATCAGCGCAGTCGCGACCATCAACGCTACGTCTCGCACACCAACGCCTCCTGAGTGGGTGGGCGATAAGGGATTCGAACCCCTGACCCCCTGCGCGTCATGCAGGTGCTCTAACCAGACTGAGCTAATCGCCCCAATCGAAATCCCACTCAGACAGATACAAATTTGTATCTGTCTGAGTGGGATTTGCCAGGGCTGGTGAGATTAGCAGCGGCTCTCAGAGGTTCCCGCGGCGCTCCTGCTCGCGCTCGATCGCTTGGAACAGCGCCTTGAAGTTGCCTTCGCCGAAGCCCTTGGCTCCCTCACGCTGGATGATCTCGAAGAAGACGGTCGGGCGATCGGTCAATGTCTCCGTGAACACCTGGAGGAGGAAGCCGTCGTGATCGCGGTCCACGAGGATGCCGAGCTCGGCAAGGCGGTCCCACGCCAACTCGTTGCCCATCTCGCCCATGCGGTCGCGGGCTTCGACGTAGTAGGAGTCGGGCACGTCGAGGAACCGCACACCCCGTTCGCGCAACGCTCGCACCGCCGAGACGATGTCGGAGGTCCGCAACGCGATGTGCTGCACACCCGGCGAGCCGTAGTAGTCGAGGTACTCCTCGATCTGGCTCTTCCGCCGGCCCTCGGCGGGCTCGTTGATCGGCAACACGATGCGGTCGTGGTTCCACACCACGGTCGACATCAGCGCGGAGTACTCGGTCGAAATGGCGTCGTCGCTGAAGTGGACGAGTTGGTCGAACCCCAGGACCTTCTCGTAGTAGCCGACCCACTCGTCGAGCGTGCCGAGTTCGACGTTGGCCACCACGTGGTCGACGCGCTCGATGCCGACTGCCGGACCGACCGGAACGAGCAGCGCTGACGCCTCGAACTGCGGCGCAAACGGCCCCTCGTACCGGGAACGATCGAGAAACGTGTGCACGGTCTCGCCGTACGTTGCGATGGCGGCGTGGCGAATGACGCCGTGCCCGGTTTCGTCGACGTCGTCCGTCGGCGCACGAAACGACGTCGCACCCCGCTCCAGTGCTGCGGAATACACCGCATCGACGTCATCGACGATGAACGCGATGTCGCGAATGCCGTCGCCGTGAACGCGGACGTGCTCGGCCACCGGAGAGTCAGGGGTGAGGCCACCGGTGACGAGAAAGCGCACATCGCCCTGCTGGAGCAGATACGAGACGCGATCGCGGCGACCGGTCTCTGGGCCCGCGTGGGCAAGTGGTTCGAAACCGAACGCGGAGGCGAGGAAGGCGGTGAATGCCCTGGCGTTGCCAACCCACCATTCGAGGTGATCGATGCCGCCGAGGCGGGGCGGGGCAACCGTGTCGTGGGCCGTGGCCTGACGGGTGACACTCATCTTTGCTCCCCTGGGCGGGCGATCTGTCGCGCTCAGTCAACGGATGAGACTCCGATCCGTCAACGCTCTCTCAGTCAAGTGGACACATTGCCCATCCTCAGGCTTGCGAGTTCTACGATGCGGCGCATGTTGCCCAACGGGATCGATGACCTCGACGCCCGCCTCATCCTCACGCTCGCGGCCGCGCCCCGGGCTGGGATCATGGAGCTTGCCCGCCAACTGCACGTGGCTCGCGGCACGGTACAAGCCAGGCTCGACAAGTTGCAGGCGCGCGGCGTGGTCACGGGCTTCGGCCCGGACCTCGACCTGCGAGTCATCGGCTACACCGTGCTCGCCTTCGTGACCCTCGAGATCGCGCAGGGACGGCTGGCCGATGTGACCGCGCATCTCGCCGGCATTCCGGAAGTGCTCGAAGCGCACGCGACCACCGGACCGGGCGACTTGCACTGCCGGGTCGTGGCGCGAACGAACGAGCATCTCCAAGAGGTGATCAACCTCATTCTGGGCGTGAACGGCATCATGCGCACCACGACACAGATCGCACTGACCGAGCAGCTCGGCCATCGCGTGCTTCCGCTCGTCGCGCAGCACGCGCAATGACAACTCCTCTGCCGCGCTAGTCCGAGCGGCGGCCGACCAGCAGGATCGACAATCCAAAGGGCACCGAACCGCGTAACGCCAGACGGCGCTCGGCCTTCGAAAGCTTGGTCATCACCTTCGACACGAACGGGCTCGTGTTGCCCACTTCTTCGTCGGTTTCCTTCACCACGCGTCGCAGCGGCGTGCGCCGCAACGCTGCAGCCGCGGGTACGAGAAATGAGTTGTAGTAGGTGGTGTGCAGCACCTCGAAGCCAGCGGCCTCGACCACCCCCACCAGTGTGCGAGCGCGGTACCGTCGACGGTGGGCCGCCCGTTCGTCGTGCTCGCCCCAGAGCCACTGATACGCGGGGACGGTGAGTAGCAGCAGTCCACGCGACCCGAGCACGCGCCGGTACTCACGCAGCCCGACGAGGTCATCGTCGAGATGCTCGACCACGTCCATGCTCGTCACGAGGCCGCATACTCCGGTCGCCACGGGAAGATCCTCCGCAAGCGCCACAACGGTGCGCACACCGCCATTCGGTCCGCGAACCGCATGACGCAACGCGTAAGCGCTGAGATCGGTACCGAGCGCGGAGACGCCTGCGGCCTCGCTCAACATCTCGAGGTTGTCGCCCGTCCCGCAACCAACATCGAGCACGAAGCCGCTGGGCACCGCGAAGCGGTCAAGGGTTCGCTGCACGAGTGCGCGGCGGCCGTCGTACCACCAATGCGTCCGGGCATGGCGCGCCATGGTGTCGAAGTACGCCGCGTCGGGCTGATGCTCGAGATCAGGCATCGGCCGACTTCCTCGCCACGATCAGATGATGCGGATGCAGCCGCCCGCGATGGGATGACCGATGCTCGACTTGGAGCCCGTTCTTCACGAGGCGCGCATCGATGTCAGCGGGCGCGAGGAAGCGAACACGACTTCCCTCGGTGATCCGGAACAGCTTCGTGGCCAGCACCTCTTGACCGGCGGCCAGCCAGAACTTCCAGCGCGGACGAACGTCGATCTCCTTGATGACGAGGACGCCACCGGCGGCCAACGCTTCGGCGGCGGCGTCGACCACCTCCCAGGCGGCAGCTTCGCCGAGGAGGTAGAGGACGTCGACGACGGTGATGGCGTCCCACTCCCCCGTCGGCCGGTACTCGGGCTCGACTTCCTCGAAGTGGATCGCCACCCCCGCAGATTCTGCGGCCGAGCGCGCATCCAGCACCTTGTCGCCGTCGACGTCGACGCCCGTGATGTCGCGGTCGCTCGATGTCATCGCGAGGTAGAGCGCAACGACGCCATGTCCACATCCGAAGTCGAGGATGCGACCGGATGCGGGCGTGGCGGCAGCAATCGCGTCGATCGGACAGGAGCGCAGCCGCCCCGCGACATGCAGTCGTTCGGCGCGGGAGGCGCCGGCGAACGCGCCCTGCACTCGGCGACCAACGGCATCGATCTTGCTCAACGGCGCGTCGCTCCCAGCGCGGCGAAGGATCCCAACGTGAAGCCCGAGCGGTCAACCGCAGCGCGCGCGCCCGGTGCGACCAACGCATCGAGTTCGGTGCCCCACTGATACCCCCACTCGTACCGGCCGAGGTCAGCGTCGCCATGCTCGCCGGGATGGATACCGATCTCCGCAGCGCGCGCCCTGGTCGCGGCGAGGTTCTCGATGACGCCGGCGAGCTGCGCCACACCGAAACCGCCGGCCTCGTCGAAACCGGCAAACGCATCGGGCGCCACCAAGCCGGCGGCCTTCACCCGTCGCTCGAGCCGCGCCGCCAACCGGTTCACCACGCGACCTTTGGGTGAGCCACTGGCTGAACGCGTGATGCGCACGGCCGGCACCTCCCAGCGCTGGGCCAGCCGGCACACCAGCCCGGCAATTCGAGGCCACAGATGGAGATGCTGGTGCGTATCGAGATGCGTGATGCGGGCCGGGCCGACCGCCGTTCGCACCGCTTCGCCCTGTGCAGTGAACTCACGCTCGACGTCGTCGATGTCGATGCGCCCGATCGCCATACGAGGAAGGAACTGCCGCCACGAGTACATGAAATGGCCGCGCTTGTCGACGAGGGTGGGGATCTCGCGGGCTGAAAGGAGCGGCGGGTCTTCGCCCACGACAGCGAGGTGCACTCCGACGCCGAGCCGGGGGACGTCGTCGAGCAAGACGGCACGTCGGGCGAACGCCGGCGCGACCGCCAGCACGGAGGTGGACGTCACGATGCCCTCGGTGTGGGCCTTCAGGATCGCCCGGCACACCCCATCGGTCAGACCGAAGTCGTCGGCGTTGACGATGAGCAACCGCGGCGCCGCCGCAGTGCCGCTCACCGGTGACGCAGGGCGCGGTCAGGCAGACGCTCCACCCGCCGGATCGACGGCCACAGGTGGTACAGCTCCTTCACGATGTTCTTGATCACCGCCGGCGAGGAGAGCGTGGACGTGCCTCTGTCGCGCGGGAAGTAGTCCACGCCGAACTGGATGATGTGGAAGCCGAGTCGCTGAGCTTTGGCCAGCAGCTCGACATCGATCAGCGAGCCCTCGCTCTCGAGATCGAGATGCTTGACCACGTTCTTGCGCAGGAGTTTGAACGCGAAGTTCACGTCGCGAATGCGCAACTGCAACATCAGCTTGACCATCGAGTTGTAGACGTAGGAGTAGACCGCTCGCTTCGCGCCTTCGCCTGTACGATCGAAGCGATACGCGCTGACGATGTCGGCGTCGTAGACCCGCATCAGTCGCAGCGCCTTACCGAGATCGGCAAGGTCGAACGGCATGTCCGCATCCGTATAGAGCACGAGGTCGCTTTGGGCGGCGTCGAGCCCGGTCCGGACGCTGCCCCCCAGCTTGCGGTTCTCGGCGTGGTGCACCACTCGAACGCGTGGGTCAGTGGCGGCGAGCTCGTCGGCAATCTTGCCCGTCGCGTCGGTGGAAGCATCGTCAACGATCAATATTTCGTAGTCACCGATGTCGCCGGCAGCGAGGAGATCGTCGGCGGTCTCGCGCGCCGCGCCGATGGTGCGCTGGATCATCTCTTCTTCGTTCCACATCGGGAACATGAAGGTGAGGCTGCCGAAGGTGGGCTCCATGATCGCCAGCGAGGCTAGTGCGACGTCGCCGATCTGCGGGGTGGCCCGACCTATGAGAGGTAGTACCCCCGCCCGAAGAACGAGCCGAGTACGAGCAGCCCGATACCGCTCAGTCCGAGCAGGATGCGCTGCGCTTTCACGCGGTCGGCGAGCACCTCGCCGCCCAGAGCGAAGACCGGGAATGCGCCCAACAGGTAGCGGCCGAATCCTTGGAACGTGCTGGTCCCGATGAGCGGGATCACCACGATGACGGACGTGTAGACCGCGTAGGCCGCTCCGAGTCGCTTGTACACGAAGGGTATGGCGATCAGGAAGAGCAGGCAGAGCAACGCTTGGAGAACCAACCGGACCCCGTACGAGTGCTCACCGCGGATGACGTCCGCAAAGAACGAGTACTTGATCCAGGTCTTGATGCCGGTTCCTTGGTTCCAACCCGGCGCGGCCTGCACGGTGTTGAAGGCGAACGGGTCGCCGGTCCGCGCCCAGAGGAATACGCAGTACGAGCCGATTCCGCCGAAGCTCAACAGCACGCCGCAGTCGCGCAAGCGCAACCGTGCACGGTCGAGGCGCCAGCCCGACCAGGGTTTGCGGTGTCTTCCCTCTTCGCGCACGAGCGCCTTCCGCCGCTCGATCGCGAGGGCGATCAGGCCGATGACGGTCCCGACTCCTATCAGCCGAGTCGCCGAGGCCACCGCGCCGAAGAAACCCGCAACAACGGGTCGGTCGCGTTCGAGCAGCAGGAACGACGCGATGGTGAGCGCGATGAACAGCGCGTCCCCGTAGCCGCTGCCGTAGAGGAACCACGCGTAGGGATACAGGGCAAACAACAACACCGCGATCCGGCGAGGCCGCGGCGACAGACGGCGTCCGCACCACACCCAGAACAGGACGAGGGTGGCCAAACCACTGGCGACGGTGGTGATCTCCGCCGCGAGCGGGTAGTCGTCTCCGGTGATGCGAGCCACCTGTCGCACCGCGAGTGGATAGACGGGGAAGTACGCCACCGCAGACTGCCGGCCTGCGTCGAATTCCGCGACCTGGTGCGCGTCGTAGCCGTGTTCGGCGATGTACACGTACCAGCCCGTGTCGAACTGCATCCAGCCGCCGTAGTACGCGGCGTCGGCGATGTCGGGGCCTACTTGCGGCTTCTCCGGCTTGAAGTGGTCGTGTGATGCCTGCACGACGACGGCAAGCACCAGCCCGATCGCGAGGAACAACAAGACGGGAAACAGCCAAGAATCAACGACGCTGCCGCCCGGCTTCGGCGGCTTGGTCTCGACAGACGTGGTCATGAAGCGGCGGTTCTTGCTCGCAATCCCGCGGCGAGCAGACCGGCGCCGCCGAGCACCACGAGATAGAGGCCGTAGCCGACCTGCGCGTGCACGTCGCCGGCGGGAATTCCGAACTGCAACTCGATGTCACGGGCCTTCGATCCGGCATCCAACATGTGCACGACCGCGATGACGAGCGTGACGCCGCCGGTGACGAGTAGCGCGGCCTTGAGCCAGAGGTCTCGGCGACCGAGCAGCAGCCCGGCCGCCGCTATCGCGGCCACCGCGGCGGCCACGACGATCGTGCGTCCGTCTCCGCCCGACCATCCCGTCTCTGCACTACCGGGAGGAATGAAGTCGACAATGCGGATGCGCAACCACACCTGAAACGCGCCGACAGCCGCCAGGATGGCGCCGACCAACGCGACGAAGGCCGCGTTGCGGTTGTCGATCACCGGGGGCGTTGGAGGAGGGGCTGGAGTGAGCGCGGCCGGCGCGGTGTCCGGCAGTTCAACGGTCTTCGGGGCAGCAACCGGCGCGCCACAGCCCGCGCAGAAGGACGCATCGGCTTCAACTGGACGCTGACAGCTGGGACACACCACGGCGCTCAATCCTTGCAGTGACTCGCCACGCCGTTCACCACGGCGTCGACGCTCTATTCCTCGCCCGCGAAACCCTGGCGGACGGTGTTCTCGGTGATCGTCCTCGGGTCGAGGAACTGCAACAGGTAATCCGGTCCGCCCGCCTTCGACCCGACCCCCGACATGCCATAGCCCCCGAAGGGCTGCCGGCCGACGACCGCGCCCGTGATCGCTCGGTTGATGTAGAGGTTGCCGGCGCGTACCTCGCTGGTGGCACGCCGAATATGAGCGGGCGAGCGCGAAAAGATGCCGGCCGTGAGCGCATAGTCGGTCGCGTTCGCCAAGGCGATCGCATGGTCGAAGTCGTTCGATCGCATGACGCCCACCACTGGACCGAAGAGCTCGTCACGGGCCACGGCCGCGACTGTGGGTTCGTCCACCTCGATGAGGGTGGGGCCCACGTACCACCCGCCGGTGGGCTCGTCTTGTCGCCGCACGAGAATGCGGGCCTCGCGGCCTGGCTGCTCGATGGCCGCGCGCAAGCGTCCGTCGGCGTCGGCATCGATGACGGGTCCGACTTTGGTCGCCATCACTCGAGGATGGCCGACGACGACCTCACGCGTCGCGTCACTGAGCCGCGCCACGAACGAGTCATAGATGCGATCCGCCACGATCACCCTCGACGCGGCAGAGCACTTCTGACCTGCGAACCCAAACGCCGAGTTGATGATCGCGGGCACTGCTTGGTCGGGATCGGCATCGGCGTCGACGATGATCGCGTTCTTGCCACCCATCTCCGCGATGACCCGCTTCACGTGCCGTTGGCCCGGCCGGTGCACCGCGGCCGTCGCATTGATGTGCAGTCCCACGGCCTTCGAACCCGTGAAGACGATGATGGCGACATCAGGGTGCTCGACGAGACGCGCACCCACGTCCTCGCCCAGTCCCGGCAGGAACTGGACGGTCCCAGGCGGCGCACCCGCGGCCCGCAGCGCCTCGATCAGTCGCCACGCGATGGCCGGTGTCTGCTCCGCGGGCTTGAGGATGACGGGGTTGCCGGCCACGAACGCCGCCACCGTCATGCCGCAGGGAATGGCGAGCGGAAAGTTCCACGGTGCGATCACCGCGGTCACCCCTTTGCCCTGATACACGAGGCGGTTGCGCTCACCCGGCGGTGATTGCACCAGGTCAGCTGCCGCACCGTCGAGCCGCAACATCTCCCGCCCGTAGTACTCGCAGAAATCGATCGCTTCGCAGACGTCGGCGTCCGATTGATCCCAGGGCTTGCCGGCTTCGAAGACTTCGAGGGCCGCGATCGAGTTGCGCCGCTCGCGCATCCAGGCCGCTGCGCGAAACAAGACCGCAGCGCGCTCGACCGCGGGAGTTCGTCGCCACCGCTCCTCGACCGCCATCGCGGCCGCGATGGCGGCGTCGGCGTCGGCCGCAGTGCACGACGCGCTCCGAGCAACCACCCGCTGCACATCGCCGGGATCGACGCTGTCGATCGTGGTCGCGGTGTGGACGATCTCGTCGGCGATCAGCGCGGGCACGACGATCGTGGGTGCTTTGGCCGCCTCGTCGATCGCGACAGCGAAGCGGGCGCGCAGACGAGCCTGGCGCCATTCGGCCACGGGTTCGGGTTGGTAGGGCGACGGTTCGGTCGGGTCCGTCAGTGGGCGCTGCTCGAGGGGTTCGAGCGAAGGGAGCTGATCGACCTGAGGTGGCTCGAGGAGGTCTTCCAAGTCCCTTCCCTCGGCGAAGCGGTGGCGAACGAAGCTCTCGTTGCTCGTGTTCTCGAGCAGACGACGTACGAGGTAGGCCATCCCCGGGACGAGAGCTCCGACGGGCGCGTACACGCGCAGCCGCAGGCCCTTCCGCTTGACCGCGGCCTGCATCGGCTCGGCCATGCCGTAGAGCATCTGCACCTCGAAGCCGGAGTCGGGAATCCCTCGCGAGCGCGCGTAGGCCACGGCATACGCGAGCGACCTCAAGTTGTGAGTTCCGAACGCCGCCCGCACCTCGCCGTGATGGTCGTGCAACAGCCGGACACAACGCTCGTAGTTGGCGTCGGTCTCCACCTTGTGTTCGAACACCGGCACCGGCCAGCCCTCGGCCTGTGCGGTGACCGTCTCGGTGTCCCAGTACGCACCCTTGACGAGACGAACGGTGATCGGCCGAGCCCGTTGTGACGACCACGCGATGAGGTCGGCGAGATCGTCTCGGCTGTCTTTCAGATAGGCCTGCACCACGATGCCGGCTTCCTGCTCGGCGTTCTCCGGCTCGCTCAACAGTTCACGGAACAGCTGCAACGTGAGGTCCTTCACGTCGTAATGCTCCATGTCGAAGTGGACGAACGCACCCCGTTCGCGGGCGAGCCGAAGCAGGGGCCGGATGCGACGCTTGGCCTGCTCGATACCGATCTCGCGTCCGAGCGGCTCGTAATGCGCCGCCAGCGCGGTGGGCTTGATGCTCACGTTCACCCGCGGGATGGGGCCGATGTCGTCGCGCTCGAGGTGGTCGTCCGGCGCCCAATGCTGGTTCGCCTCGCTGAGCACGGTGATCAGTTCCTGTACTCGAGCGGCGTAGCGGTCGGCTTCGGCCTCGACGATCGTCTTCTCACCGAGTAGGTCGACGGTCGCGGCGGAGCCCGATCGCCACAACTGATGCAGCCGGTACGCCGCCTCGTCGGCCGTCTCGCCCACGATGAACTGCTCGGCCATGCGCTTGATGTTGCGGCGCGCGACACGAGCCTCGAGGGAACGACCAAACGGAACGCGGTCGGCCACCTCGACGCCGAGATCGAGGACCTTCGGGATCGACACTCCCTCGAAGTACTCAGCCAAATGGCGGGCGACGTCGTCGTTGTCGTCGAGTGCGGGAAACACGTCGACGAATCGGAAGAGCTGCGTCTTGAACGCCGGCCGTGACATGGCCCAGTCGAGCATGCGCTCGCTCCACCACGACATGCGGAAGACCTTCGACCGTTCGCCCGAACCCAGCTCCGCCAGCTCGCGGGCGAGCGCGTAGACGTCGCCGTCGAGCGACCGGGTCACCATTGGGACGCTACTGGGACAGCCCCAACAACTTGGTGACGCCGTGATCGCGCCCGGCCGTGTACCCGCCGTCGACGGCAATCGCCTGCCCGGAGACGAAGGACGCGTCGCTCGACAACAGGAATGCAGCCGTCGCGGCGATCTCGTCGGCCCGGCCGAGTCGTCGCAGGGCGTGCTCTTCGATGCAGCCGGCACGCGGGCCTTCCATCCCCTCCATTCCGAAGATCGAGTCGGTCATCGGCGTGTCGATGAAACCGGGACAGATGGCGTTGGCCCTGATGCCACTGGGCCCGTAGTCGATTGCCATGTTCTTCGTCAGCAGTACCACGCCCCCTTTGGACGCGTTGTAGGCCGACCCGCCGGCCGTGCCCTCGAGGCCTTCGACGCTGGCCAGGTTGACGACCGAACCGCGCTCACCGTCGACGAGCGGCTGCTCGAGCATGCGGCGCACGACGTGCTTGCACACGAAGAAGGTGCCGGTGAGGTTGACGCCGATCACGCGGTCCCACTCGCCCGCGTCGATCATGTGCACCGGGCCACCACCGGCCACACCGGCGGCGTTGACCACTCCATCGATGCGCCCGTGCGCTTGGAGGATCGCGTCGACGAGATCGCTCACCGCCGACTCCTCGCGCACGTCGAGCGCATGCCCGTCGGCCGTCGCCGTGAGGTCGGCTCCGACCGCGATCCCGCCGTCGTTGCGCACGCGCTCGACGGTCGCCTGCCCGATGCCCGACGCCGCCCCCGTCACCAGAATCACCTTGCTGTTCAGCATGGTCGTACATTCTGGCCATGCGGTTCGCCCTGTTCTACGAGATCCCGGTGCCGCGCCCCTGGGGCCCTGACAGCGAGCGGCTCGCGTACCAGAACACCATCGAGCAAGCGGTGGCCGGCGAGCGGTTCGGCTGGGACGCCTTCTGGACGGTCGAGCACCACTTCCTCGAGGAGTACTCGCACTGTTCCAATCCCGAGGTCCTCTACGGCGCGATTGCCGCCAAGACGGAACGCATCCGCTTGGGCTATGGCGTGCGACTGATGCCAAAGCCCTACAACCATCCGGTGCGCACGGCCGAATCAGTGGCGGTGCTCGATCTCATCTCCAACGGCCGGGTCGACTTCGGGACCGGACGCTCGTCCACCCGAGCCGAGCTGGAGGGCTTCGGCATCGACCCGCACGAGACGCGGGAGATGTGGCAGGAGGCAATCGAGCACGTCGTCGGCTGCTGGACGAACGAGTACTACGAGTTCGAGGGCAAGCATTGGCAGTTGCCGCGCCGGCGCGTGCAACCGAAGCCGCTTCAAAAGCCCCATCCTCCTTTGTGGGGCGCGACGTCGAGCGAGGACGGTCATCGCCAGATCGGTGACCTCGGTCTCGGGCTCTGCTCGTTCGCAGTGGGCGTGCCGCCCGAGGACGTGAAGAAGAAGATCGACATCTATCGCGCCGCCGTTCAGGGCTGTGAGAAGCCCATCGGCAAATACGTCCACAACGAGGCGGCCACGTTCACGATGACGGTGTGCGCGCCGACGCGCGACGAAGCGTGGGCCAGCGCCCGCGAGTCCTTCGAGTGGTATCCCGTGCACGGCGCCCGCCTCATTGCATCCGTGGCGCAGTGGATGACCGAGAACAACCAGGACCTCGGCAACTATGCGTACGCCGGCGACATGAAGAACGTCGACGACCAAGGGATGCTCTCGCTGCTGACGCTCGAGTACCTCGCCGAGACCGGGGCGTGCGTGCTCGGCACTCCCGACGACTGTGTGGAGATGTGTCAGAAGTACGTCGAGGCAGGTGTCGACCTGCTGCTGTGCCTCGTGAACCCCTACAAGGTCTCGCATGAATCAGTGATGCAGACGATCGAGCTCATGGGCGCCGAGGTCATCCCCAAGTTCCGCTAACCCAGCGCAATTCCCACTCATCCGTACACAAATATGTGTACGGATGAGTGGGAATTCACCAGGCGGGCTTCAGAGTGGGGTGACATAGGCGCCGGAGATGCCGCCGTCGACCATGAACGTCGACGCGGTGATGAACGACGCGTCGTCGCTGGCGAGGAATGCAACGGCTGCGGCGATCTCCGTGGCCTCCGCGAAGCGGCCCATCGGAATGTGGATCAGCCGGCGTGCAGCCCGCTCGGGATCCTTGGCGAACAGCTCCTGCAGCATCGGCGTGTTCACCGGGCCGGGACACAGCGCGTTGACTCGGATGCCCTGACGGGCGAACTCGACCCCCAGCTCGCGCGACATCGCAAGCACGCCACCCTTCGATGCCGTGTACGAGATCTGCGATGTGGCCGCACCCATCACCGCGACGAACGATGCGGCGTTGATGATCGAGCCGCCGCCCCGCCGCAGGAGATGCGGGATGACATGTCGGCAGCACAGGTACACCGAGGTGAGGTTCACCTCCTGCACCCGCCGCCACACGTCGAGGGGTGTGTCGAGGATCGAGTCGTCGTCGGTCGGTGAGATGCCGGCGTTGTGGAACGACACGTCGATCCCGCCATACGCGTCGACCGCGGCCGCGAACATCGCCGCGACCGACCCCTCGTCGGTGACGTCGACGTGCACAAACTGGCCGTCGACCTCGTTGGCCGCCGCCTGACCACTCGCGCCGTCGATGTCCGCGCACACCACACGGGCACCGTCGCCGGCGAGCCGGCGCGCGGTCGCGAGGCCGATGCCGCTTCCCGCCCCCGTGATGACTGCGACTTTGCCGTCCAAGTTGGTCAAAGTCGCTCGAACCCGCGGTAGCGCTCCCAGTCGGTCACGGCCGCGTCGAAGGCAGCGAGCTCGACGCGCGCCATGTTGGTGTAGTGATCGACGACCTCGTCGCCGAACGCGCCTCGCGCCACCGCACTCGATGCCCACAGCTCGGCCGCATCTCGCAGCGTCGACGGAATGCGTGCGCCCTTGCGTTCGTAGGCGTTGTCGGTGCACGGCGCTTCGAGCGCGAGCTCGTGCTCCACGCCGTGCAAACCAGCGGCGATCAATCCCGCCACCGCCAGATACGGGTTCACGTCACCACCGGGCACGCGATGTTCGAAACGCAGCGACGGGCCGTGGCCGACGACGCGCAACGCGCAGGTGCGGTTGTCGAGCCCCCACGCCACGGCGGTCGGAGCGAAGGAGGCTGCTTGATACCGCTTGTACGAGTTGATGTTCGGCGCGAACAGCAGCGTGAGCTCGCGCTGGCACGCGAGTTGGCCCGCGAGGAACTGCTCCATCACCGGTGAGAAGCCGTGGATGCGTTCTCCGGTCATGACCGGGGCGCCCTCGCCGTCCCACAGGCTGAAGTGGATGTGGCACGAGTTGCCTTCGCGCTCGTTGAACTTGGCCATGAACGTGAGCGCCATGCCTTCTTGTGCGGCGATCTCCTTGGCGCCGGCCTTGTAGATCGAGTGGTTGTCACACGTGGTCAACGCGTCGTCGTACCGAAAGGCGATCTCGTGCTGCCCCAGGTTGCATTCCCCTTTGGCCGACTCGACCACCATGCCCGCATCCGCCATCGAGTTCCGGATACGGCGCAGCAGAGGCTCGATGCGACCAGTGGCGACGAGCGAGTAGTCCGCGTTGTACTGATTGGCGGGAGTGAGGTCGCGGTATCCGGTGCGCCACGCATCCTCGTAGCTGTCCTGGAACACGATCAGCTCGAGCTCGGTGCCGACCATCGCGTGCCAGCCTCGTTCAGCCAGCCGGGCGAGCTGCGCCCGCAGGATCTGCCGCGGCGACGCCACGACCGGTGAGCCGTCAGCCCAACGTACGTCGGCCATCACCATCGTGGTCGCGGGATGCCACGGGATCGAGCGCAGCGTCGACACGTCGAGGTCGAGCACGAAGTCGCCGTACCCCGCGTCCCACGAGGACATCGCATAGCCGTCGACCGGGGTCATGTCGACAT
>JBEEGD010000422.1:0-4335 GCA_041166685.1 Acidimicrobiaceae bacterium
CCCGAGATGGTCGGGACGAGGTCGCGCGAGGACATCCTCGCGATGGCGCACGACGTGTAGCTGATGCCCTGGCGGCGCGGGCCAGCTCCGCGCCGCTGGCATTTGTTCAACTTCGGGCACAACCACGTCACATCTCTTGTGTTCTCCTCGAGATGTGACGTTTCCAAAGCTTCGTGCCGACGCACTTGTCAGGGAGCTCGACGTCGACCTCGACGGGAGCATCTGCCACGCCTGCCTCAGCTTCGTCTCGTTTGCGCTGGACAACGGCGACCCGTCCGAGATCAGGCGCGAGATTCGCCGTATGACGCCGGATCTTTGGGCGGACGGGCTGGCGGAGCCTGCCCTCGCAGCCGTGCGACGCGCCCTAGATCGTGGTATTCCCGATGCGCAGGACGCGTTGATCGATCTCGCCCGCAAGGGCGGCGGGAGTTCCGTCGCGCGCTCAATCGTTCGGCGGCTGGCCGAGGAGCTCTCGCGGCGCACTCGCACGCAGCTCGACCTGGAGGGGCTGGCGCGCCGCCGTCTTCCCCCGGTACGGCCCGAGTTGAATTGAGAATCGGACTGAGCTAGGCCCAAAAGGGGCGCTTTCTAACACTCTCGCGACGCTATTTGCAAGTGCCAGTGGACCGTTGTACGCTCGCCATGTGTTTTTTGCGTTGAGTTGTCGTAAATCCGACAAACGTGCGCTGAGCGACCAACGGATGGTCGGGAAGGGGATCAAACGATGGCAAGCTCCAAGCTCGAGCGAGGCCTCCGATCCGCGAGGCCCTGGCACCAGAAGCTCGCACTCACAGCACTCGGAATGCTGCTCGCCTCCATGGTCTGGGCGGTGGCCGGAGGCGCCGGCGTCGTGACCAAGCACGATTCCGCCCAGGTCACAGTGGCGGCAATCGATCCGGCGCTGACCGCGGACCGCGGCGCCGAAGTCGACTTCAGCGAGCAAGAGGCCGAGAACGCCGCGACGAATGGCACCGTTCTCCCGTTCGACACGGCGGCCTACACCCTCGCCGCCGAGGCGTCGGGTCGCCAGGCCGTGAAACTGACGTCGCCTGGTCAATACGTCGAGTTCAGGCTAACGCGTCCTGCGAACGCGATCACCGTTCGCTACAGCATCCCCGATGCGCCCGCCGGTGGTGGCATCGACGCACCGATCACTCTCACGGTGAACGGAAAGCGCAGTTCGACGCTCACGCTCACGTCCAAGTACTCGTACCTGTACAACCAGTATCCGTTCACGAACAATCCGAACGCGGGCTTGGTGCATCCCGACTGGTGGGTCATCGAGTGCAAGTGTGTGCCGGCGTTCACGACCCCCACCCCGACATTCCCGACCCCGTTCAGGCCCATGCACTTCTACGACGAGCAACGCGTCTTGCTCGACCACGTTTATGGGGTAGGCGACACGATCCGGCTCACGGTGCCCGCTGGCACGAATGCGGCTTGGACAGCCATCGACCTGATGGACTTCGAGAAGGTCGCTCCGCCGGTCCGCTCGATACCGCACTCCCTATCGGTGCTCGACTTCGGCGCTGACCCAACCGGCAGTGTCGAGTCGTCGGACGCCTTCGACGCGGCGATCGCCGCAGCAAGGGCCGCCGGCAGGACGGTCTTCATCCCGGCCGGCACATACCAGGTGAACCGCCACATCGTGGTGGACAACGTGACGATCGAAGGTGCGGGCAACTGGTGGACGATCATTCGCGGCCACCAGGTCACGCTCTCCTCGCCGCTTCCGGACGGCTCGGTCCACACGGGAGTCGGCTTCTACGGCAAGTACGCCGACCAAGGTGGAGGTAGCCACAACGTCCATCTCTCGAACTTCGCGATCGAAGGCGATGTCCGCGACCGTGTGGACACGGACCAGGTCAACGGCGTCGGTGGCGCACTCAGCGACTCGTCGATCGACGGGCTCTACATCCAGCACACGAAAGTGGGGCTTTGGTTCGACGGACCTATGCACAACCTGACGGTCAGCAACGCGATCGTCGCGGACGTGATTGCCGACGGCGTCAACTTCCACCGCGGCGTCACGAACTCGAAGGTCGTCAACTCGTTCTTCCGCAACACAGCCGACGATGGCATGGCGATGTGGTCGGAAGTAAACGAGAACAGGAAGGACGTCTTCGATCACAACACGGTGCAGACGCCCACGCTCGCCAACGGCATCGCGATCTACGGCGGGCGCGACAACACCGTCTCGAACAACGTCGTCGCTGATCCAATTCGCGAGGGGAGCGGCCTCCACGCCGGACAGCGGTTCGGCAGCACATCGTTCGCCGGCTATCTCAGATTCAGGGACAACACGACGGTCCGCGCTGGGACGTTCGAGCTGAACTGGAACATCGGCCTCGGGGCGATCTGGTTCCTCGCGCTCGAAGGATCTCTCACCGCGAACATCGAGGTAACCGGGGACAACTTCCTCCAGAGCACCTACAACGCGATCATGTTGGTCTCGGACTTTCCCGTGAAGGACCTGTACACGATCTCGAACGTGCACTTCAAGGACATCCATGTCGACGGCACTGGCACCTCGGTCGTGAACGCCCGCGTCGCCGGGTCGGCGTCGTTCCAGAACGTCGTTGCCCGCAATGTCGGCGCCGTTGGCGTCAACAACTGCGGCTCGTTCCACTTCACGTCGGCGGGTTCCGAGTTCTCGCTCGTCGACCTCGGAGGGAACGCCGGTGGCTGGCTTGCGCCATGGCAGCTTCCGAACACGATCACGTGTGACGACCGCCCTCCGGTCGTCGCGCCGCCGCCGCCTTCAGGCTGGTAGCGGTCCCTCCAGGAAGTCTGGGTCGCGTCGGAAAACGGCGCGGCCCAGACTGTCATCAACTGTGTGCGATCGTGAATCCGACCGAGGCAGTTCCGATGTTGTGCCGGCTGTCCGAGGCGAATACGTCGAGCGTGTAGCTGCCGTTCGCGAGGTTGGCGGTGTCGAGTGCGTGAGCGAGCCAGAAGATGTACTGGCCGGGGCGGTGCGGCTTGTTCTGGTACGTGCCCGGCGCGTAGATCCACGTGTAGAGGTCGGCGGAGGGAAGGGCGAAGTCGAAGTACGCGGCCAGGCTCGACTCGAGCATGGCGCCCGTGCTATCCCGGAGGTCCCACCAGACGGAGGCGGGCGCGAGGCGCGCGACGTCCCACGGTGGTGGCGGCGCGAGTGGCGGGAGGTCGTAGACGTTGGCGGTGATGTCGATCATCCCGGTGACGCGCTGAGGGTTCACCGGTGACCCGCCCGAGGCGAGCTGCACGGACACGACGTTGGGCACAGTGTGATCGTTGAAAGGGGCCAGCGCCCCTTTGCGAAGTGGATTTCGGTAGCTGCCACGGAAACTCTCCGCGAAGTGCACGTGACCCCAGCCCTTGGCGACATAGCCGACCAACTGGTGTAGGCGTACATGCCTGCCACTCTTGACGACCGGTCGAATGTGCCAGTAGCCGAAGCGACGCCCCGAGGTCCGGCCGATCGTGACCGAGTCACGATGACGGCGGACGACGACACCGGGTGCGACTGAGTAGACCGGTGAACCATCGCGCGCGGCGATGTCGACGCCGAAGTGGAACGCGGAAAGCTGGCCCTCGGCATCCAGGTGGAAGCGCGGATCGCCGAACGTGCCGCGAATCGGGTGCGGCTTGTGGAACGGCTTCACCGGCCAGCTGTACGCGGACGCGACGCCGGTGCTTGCGAGAGCGAGCGCAAGCACCGGAAGTGAGAGACGTGCGGCGAGCACTCGGCCGCACGGTACAGAGGCCGGGCTAATCCGTTGCAGGTACCGGCGGCGTCACCGGCTCGATCGCGAGCCGCGGGAGGCGACGGTCGAACCAGCTTGGGAAGGACCACGTCCAGCGTCCGAACAGCTCGAGCACCGCGGGCATGAGGATGCTGCGAATGACGATCGCGTCGAGGAAGACCGCCGTCGCCAGCGAGAGTCCGAAGAGCTTGAGCACCCGGTCATCCCCGGCTGCGAATGAGAGGAAGACGGCGACCATGACCGCAGCGGCGGCAGTGATGACCCGGCCCGTGCTGGCGAGCCCTTCGCGGACGGCCGCGCTCGCGTCGCCGCGATGCTGCCACTCCTCGTGGATGCGGGAGACGAGGAAGACCTCGTAGTCCATCGAGAGACCGAACACGATCGCGAAGACCATCACGGGGATGAAGGCGTCGATCGGTCCGGGTTGGATGCCGAGCGGGCCGGCGAGCCAGCCGCGCTCGAAGATCGCTTGCACGACGCCAAGCGCTGCGGCGATCGAGAGCAGGTTCATGAGCGCCGCCTGCAACGGGATCAACAGCGAGCGGAAGACGACGAGCAGGAGTAGGGCCGAGAGAAGCACGACGAG
>JBEEGD010000423.1:0-6339 GCA_041166685.1 Acidimicrobiaceae bacterium
CCTAACCCCTCATACGGTGGTCAATCAACGCAAGAACAAAGAGAGCGGGAAGAGGTATAAGAATCAGGACATGACACGGACCGTGCTGGACCCGACATCCGAGCGCACTCCGGCCCACCGGGAACGACTTGCCCGTCCTCACACCCTCTCGGGACTGCGCGTCGGGTTGCTCGACATCTCCAAGGCGCGCGGCGACGTGTTCCTCAATCGGCTCGAGGAACTGCTGGAGGCTCGCGACGTGAACGTCACGCGCTTCGCCAAGCCCACCTTCACCAAGCCGGCCCCGGTCGATCTACGGCATGAGATTGCGACGACGTGCGACGTGGTGATCGAGGCCTTAGCCGACTGAGGGTCGTGCACGTCGTGCAGTGTGCACGACATCGTGGATCTGGAAGCGAGGGGCATCCCGTCGATGTTCGTCGCATCGACTGAGTTCGTCGACGCCGCGTCCGCGCAAGCGAAAGCCCTTGGATTCGACTCGGTGGCGCGCGTGTTCGTCCCACATCCGATTCAAGACCGCACAGACGACGAGATGCGCGCCCTCGCCGACGCGGCGTTTGACGAAATCGTCCGCGCCGTGGAGGGTTAACGCCAGGCCAACGGGCGGTCGCCTGGCGTTCCGAAGAGGAACGGTGGGAGATCGGCGACGCCACCACCGAGGCTGTTGCGCAGGAACCAGACGCCGCGCCTGAACACACCCAACGTCGTCGTACCGTTGCCGTCCCAGTCGCCGGTGACGGGGAGGTCGCCGGGGTCTCCGTAGCCGACCGACGGTTGGTCGGACACGCCGGTGGTGTTGCTGTTGCGCAGGAACCATGTGCCGTTTCGGAACACGCCCGGCGTCGTGGTGCCGTTGCCATCCCAGTCGCCGGTCACCGGGGTATCGGTCGGATTGCCGTAGCCGAAGTTCGCGTCGGCGATGCCGGTGGTGTTGGAGAAGCGGAGGAAGAACCGTCCCGCGCGGAACACACCCGCCGTTTCCGCGGTGCCCGGTCCGGACCAATGTCCGCACACGGGAACATCGCCGGCATCACCAAGGCCGAACGGAGCAACGTCGGCTGGTCCGTTTCCCGCCGCGTTGCGCAGCAACCAAGTCCCGTTGCGGAACACGCCTGGTGTCCGCGTGCCGTTGCCGTCCCAGTCGCAGAGCAGCACCACATCGCCGGGAGCGCCGTAGGAGAGGACGGCGTCGGCACCTCCCGAGCAGAGCGCGGAGCGCTGCGACACGATGGTGCCCTGTACCACCGCTGGCTTCAGCGACGCGGCATTCGATGCGGCGTTCGTCACGACCCCGAGCGACAGACGGCCGTATCCGAACTGACTGTCGGGTCCTGGCGCGCCCGCGTCGACCGCTCGACAGGAGAGGAACGTCTGTAGTTGGGCCGGCGTCGAGGAGGGCAACGCCTGCTTGACGAGCGCGGCAGCACCGGCGACGTGCGGGCTCGATGCTGAGGTTCCGAAGAAGGGATTGAAGACGTCGTTGCTCACGCCGTCGGGACCGGCGATGTCGGGTTTGATCCGTCCATCGATCGTCGGGCCTTGGCTGCTGAATGACTCGATGGTGCCGTTGCCGAAATGATGCGCACCGACGGCCATGGCCGACGGCGACGAGGCCGGCTCGCCGATGCTGCCCGCCGCAAGAATTCGTTGGATGGCTTGCTCGGAACCGTCGAAATACATGTCGAGGTGCGGCGTGATCGTCGTGCCCGGAGCACGGGAGACTCCGATCACGTATCCGCCGGCGGCGAGACCACTGGCAAAGAACCCGGCGATCGGTTCCGAGGGATTCCCGGCCTGCCCGCCGCTCTGGCACCCGAGAAACGTTCCCAGCGGGGCGCCGGCGGTCCAGAGGCAGACTCCGAACTCTTGGTTCGTGATCGGCCACGCGTCCCACTTCATCGTGATGTTGATCGTGCCGCCGCTGGGGAGTCTGAAACCGAGGAGCTCTTGGTTGTCGGGACCCGCTGGATCGAGCGATCCTCCAGGCACGAACTCCACGACGTTGTCGCCATCGCGGTCGATCGCGGTGAACCCCAAGTGGCGGTCGGCCTCATTGCCCGCCGCGACTGCCCACAACTGGCCGACCTGCCGGCCTGCGGTCACCGCGTCGCCCATGGGACCCGACCCGTCTCCCCGGCCGCCGAGATTGTCCGTGAACGACGCGTTCACCACCGACACTCCCTGCTGGGCCAAGTACTTCTCCGCGTCGGCCAGGTCGGCGTCGAACTGGATGCACACCAGGAACAGCTGTGCCTTCGGCGCCATCTGGTGCACGATCTCCGCCACGGCGGTGCCGTGCGCCGAGCTCCCGTCGATGCCGTTGTTGCAGAAGCTCTGCTTCGTCACGGTGAGCGGCATCCGTCCCGCCGCCTGTTCCGTGGCGAGTTGCGCGAACCCGATGTCGACGATCCCCACCTTCACACCTGAGCCGTCGAGCCCCGACCCCTGCCACGCAGACGCGCCGGTGCTGCCCACCCCTTGTGACATCGCAACCGATGTCGGACTTCGGGCCACGCTCACTCGGGCGACGCGTGCGTCGTCAGCGAGCGCTCCCAGCGCGCTCGGCGGCACCCACGCGAGCATCGAACCAATTGCAACCGTGCGAACCGCGCCGCCGACGTCGAGAACTGCGGCCTCGACATCAGCCTCCGGCGCGCCCACCACCTGCACGACAACTCGACCGGTGCCGTCAAGCGTCGCGTTCGCGGCGAAAGGTCGTCGCCCTCGAGCCTGATCCTCGAGCAGCGGTGCCAACTTGGGATGCCGTCGCTCACCGTTCGCGTAAGGAAGCCACGAGCCCGCGGGCGCAGCCTGCGACGCGCTGACGGGCAACGCGACGGCGAGACACGCCGACGCCACGAGGAAGATCAACATCGTCCTCGCGCGTCTCATGGAGGCGCAACCGTACCGTCAGCGCGCACCACCGCGAGACCATCGGCGACGAGCGATGCAACCGCGCGCTCTGCGCGGTCTGGATCCTCCGGCCACCCTGCAGCGGCCGCGACCGCGTCGGCGTTCACGGGTCCCGATCGCAGCGCGTGCACCAAACGGCCCCGGCCTTGGCGAAACGAGCCTGCGAACGTCGACTGGCCGCGCGAGACACCCGCCGAGCCGAGCGCGGGGTCAGGTTCGCGCCAGCCGGCGCGCGCCCAGGCGCAGGAATGCGCAATCGGACACGTGCCGCACCGTGGTGTGCGTTTGGTGCACACCGCGGCGCCCAGGTCGAAGACCGCCTGGCCCCATGCCCACCCTCGATGGTGCGGCACAACCGCGTCGGCCTGCTGCTGGGCTTCGGCCGTGCTCACGGCCTTCCCGGCGAGCGCGCGGGCGACGAAGCGCCCCGCGTTCGTGTCCACGAGGCCGAGGTCGTGCTCGAAGGCGAACACGAGCACCGCTCTGGCGGTGTACGGGCCTATGCCCGGCAACGCCAAGAGCGCGGCGAGATCGTCGGGCACGAGGCCACCGTGGATCTCACACACCACGACTGCAGCGCGGTGAAGGTTGACGGCGCGACGGTTGTAGCCGAGCCCTGCCCACGCGTCGACCACGTCGCCGACTGACGCAGCCGCGCAGTCGGTGGCGGTCGGAAAGCGCTCGAGGAAGGCCTCGAACTTCGGCACGACACGCGGCGCCTGCGTCTGCTGCAACATCAACTCAGACACCAAGACGGCCCACGCGTCGCGCGTGCGCCTCCACGGCAGATCGCGGCGGGCGCGCTCTCCCCATTCGAGAAGGTCGCGCTGCAGCGTGGTCAGGTCGCGGTCTTGGCGAACCACACGTGGGTGACGTAAGGCAGCGGAAAGGTGTCGTCGAAGCCGTCGGCGAGTGCGAGCACGCGATCGACGTAGTCCTGCTGCACGTTCGCCGGCTCCTCAGCGACATAGCTCACCGATCGAACACGCGATGCGAGCAGGTCGCGGTTGATTGGCTGGTTCCAGTCGACCGAGTCATACCCGACATCGATGTAGCCCGCGCCCTGGAGCAAGGCGGTCCAGTCGGTCGTCTGGTAGCGGGAAACGGTGCGCGTATGCCATTGGATGACTTCGTTCATCTGAGCCACCCAGGGTTCGCGCTCGTCGCGTTGATTGAACAGGATCGCGAGTCCGCCGCCAGGCCGCAGCACGCGGCGAATCTCCGCGAGCGCCGGATCGAACTTGAACCAATGGAAGGCCTGCGCCACCGTCACGGCGTCGAACGACCCATCCTCGGCCGGAATGGCCTCGGCCGTGCCGTCGAGTACCTCGACCTCGGGCAGCACCTCGGACAGCTGCGCCCGCATGCCCGGCACGGGTTCGACGGCCACAACGTCCGCGCCGGCCGACACGAGCAAGCGGGTGAGCTTCCCTGTGCCGGCGGCGAGGTCGCACACCCGCGTCCCGCGACCGAGACCGATCTCGCGGCGAAGCACGTCGATCGACTCAGGTGGATACGACGGCCGTGCGCGCTCATAGTCGGCGGCGGCCCCGCCGAAGGCGTTCGCCATCGGGTCGATTCGAGCGTCACTCACCAGCGATCACTCGGACCAGATCGACTCGTCGTATGGCCGGCGGCGCGGTGGCGCTGCGTCCCGCGTCCACACCATGAGCTTGCGCTTGAAGTAACAGACCTCTTCACCCCGCTGGTTGATTCCCTTCGACTCGACCGCGACGATTCCACGGTCCGGCTTCGACGTCAGCCGCTTTTCGAGCACGCGGGTCTCGGCGTAGATCGTGTCGCCGTGAAACGTCGGCTTGGAGTGACGCAGCGTCTCGACCTCGAGGTTGGCGATGCACGAGCCGCTCACGTCGGGGACGCTCATGCCGAGCACCAGGGAGTACACAAGGTTGCCCACCACGAGGTTCTTGCCGTGCGGGCTCTCGTGCTCGGCGAACCACGCATTGAGGTGCGTGGGGTGGTGGTTCATCGTGATCAGGCAGAAGAGATGGTCGTCGTACTCCGTGATGGTCTTGCCCGGCCAGTGCTTGTAGATGTCACCAGGCTCGAAGTCCTCGTAGTACCGCCCGAACGGCCGATCGTGCTCCATCGCGAAGGATCGTAGGTGAGGCTGAACCTGCGGTCGGAACGGGCTCGTCGGTAGCCTTCCGGGCCGTGACCGAGCCTGACCTCTCCGCTGCCGCGTCCGCTGTCGACCTCGCGCAAGGCGTCGTACGCGCCGGCGTCGGCGCGCTGGCCACCACCGGATCGATCGACGACAACCAGGTCCTGGCCTACGACCTGGCCCACGCAGCCGCCGCGATCGAGACCGCGCGGACCCTGCTCGACTACGGCGGCCAGGGCGACGTCGAAGCCCGCATCACCTGTGCGTTCGTCGCCGACGCCGTCGCGGAGCTCGCCGCCAAGATCTTCGGCCGGGAAGGTCAGTGGAACATCGAGCCCGGCGCGCTCGACGGCGCTCGGGAATTCGTCGCCGCCTTTCGCGCTCCAGAATTTCTCGCCGCGCTGGCCGACACCGAAGGGCCTCGTCACCTCGATCAGGACTTCGAGATGGTCCACGACACCTTCCGCCGCTTCGCCGACGACAAGCTGCGCCCCGTCGCCGAGCACATTCACCGGACAAACGCCGACATCCCCGAGGACGTGATCAGCGGGCTGGCGGAGATGGGGGGCTTCGGTTTGTCGGTTCCCGAGGAGTACGGCGGGTTCGCGGCCGGGGGCGAGTCCGACTACCTCGGCATGGTGATCGCAACCGAGGAGCTGTCACGAGGCTCGCTCGCGGCCGGCGGTTCGTTGATCACTCGTCCGGAGATCCTGACGCGCGCGCTGGTGAAGGGCGGGACGGAGGAGCAGAAGCGGGAGTGGCTTCCGAAGCTGGCGTCGGCCGAGGTGATGGTCGCAGTCGCCGTGACGGAGCCCGACTTCGGATCCGACGTCGCCGGCATCAAGGTCACGGCCACACCGACGCCCGAGGGCGACGGCTGGTTGATCAACGGTGTGAAGACGTGGTGCACATTCGGTGCCCGAGCCGACGTGCTCATGCTGTTGGCGCGAACAGATCCGGATCGCTCGAAGATCCACCGCGGGCTTTCACTCTTCGTGGTGCCGAAGCCGAGAGGCGAGGGGCACGGGTTCGAGTTCACCGATGACCGCGGCGGCAGGATGGAAGGCCGGGCCATCGACACCATCGGCTACCGAGGGATGCACTCCTACGAGGTGGCGTTCGACAACTGGTTCGTCGCCAACTCCAACCTCGTTGGCGAAGCTGACGGACTGGGGAAAGGCTTCTACCTCCAGATGGCCGGCTTCGAGAACGGTCGCCTGCAGACGGCAGCGCGCGCCATCGGCGTGATGCAGGCCGCGTACGAAGACGCTCGTCAATACGCGAACGACCGGGTCGTCTTC
>JBEEGD010000424.1:0-7946 GCA_041166685.1 Acidimicrobiaceae bacterium
CGCCTGCGCTGCTGCCGCTGCTCCGCACGTGGGGCGTCGGTGCCATCGCGAGCCTGGGTCTCGCCGGGTTCCTCGTCCAGATGGTCGAGTCGGGCATCGGCATCCTCGGGCCCGACATCAAGCGGACATTCGGCCTCAGCGACGCTGGCATCGGCGCGGTCGCGTTCGTGTCTGCGGCCGCATTCCTCGGCCTCGGCATCCCCCTCGCGCTGTGGGGCGACCGGGGTCGGCGCAGCAAGGCGGCCGCGGTCGCGCTCTTGACCTGGGCGGTGGCCGTGCCGCTCGTCGGCCTCGCGCCCAACGTCTGGGTGTTCACCGGCCTGCTCGTCGTGACCGGGCTGGGCCGGGCCGCCCCCAACTCGGTGCACCTCTCCTACCTCGCCGACGCGTACCCCATCGAAGCCCGCGCCCGGGTCATGGCCATCCACCGGGCCCACGAACCGGTGGCGCGCACGGTGGGCGCGGGCATCGTCGGCGCCCTCGCCGCCATCGCCGGCGGGGCCGAGGGCTGGCGGTGGGCGATGGTCGTCGGACTCATCGGGTTCCCCGTGGCGTTGGCCGTGGGTCGTCTGCGCGAACCGTCGAAGGGCGAACGCGAGCAAGCGCACGTATTGGACGGCGCGGGATTCGGTGACGAAGAAGCACAAGCGGGCGGAGACGCCGGCGCTCCGCGCGTGCTGCTCGGCACTGCGATCCAACGGCTCCTGCGCATCCGCACGCTGTACTTCCAGTTCGTCGCCATCGCAGTGCTCGGCTTTGCCGCGGTCGGCATTCCGCTGTTCGGCTCGCTCTACCTCGACGAGGTGTGGGGGCTCGACACCGGTCAGCGAGCGGCGGTCTCCGTGCTCGTCGGCGGCGCCGCGTTCCTGGGCCTGCCGCTCGCCGGACTGGTGGGCGACCGTCTGTTCCGGCGCAGTCCCGAGTTGCCGCTGCTGCTCGCCGCGGCGTCCCTCGCCTCCTTCGGGGTGATCTACGCCACGGCCCTGCACCTGCCCCGCTTGTGGATGGTGATCACCGGCTTCGTGCTGGCGGAGGCTTGCTTGGCCCCGCTGGCCACCGCCATGACCCAGACGGTCGCGGCGTGCGCTCCACCAGCGCTGCGCAGCCTGGCGTTCGCGCTGTTCGGCGTCTACTCCCTCGTGTTCGGCGGGTTCGCCGGCGGCGTGATCCTCGGGGCGATCAGCGATGCTCGCGGCCCTCGCTTCGCGCTCACCCTCATGGGCCCGGTCACGATCGTTGGTGGCGTGCTGCTCGCGTTCGGGTCTCGGCATGTCAAGGGCGACATCACGCGCACGGTCGAAGAGATCCTCGAGGCTCACCAGGAGGAAGGCCGGCGACGCGCTGGAGGCACTCGCAACGCGCTCCAGGTGCACAACCTCGACGTGGCCTACGGCACGCAGCAGGTCCTGTTCGACGTCAGCCTCGAAGTCGGTGAAGGCGAGATGTTCGCGCTGCTCGGCACCAACGGCGCGGGGAAGTCGACGCTGCTACGTGCGGTCGCCGGACTTCAGCACCCGAGTCGCGGGACCATCCGCGTGTTCGGCGCGAACACCTCGTACCTGGAGGCCGAACAAATCGTGGCCCTTGGCGTCACGATGCTGCCCGGTGGGAAGGTCACGTTCTCGAGCTTGACCGTCGACGAGAACCTGCGAGCGGGCAGCTTCAGCCTCCGCCGCCAGCCCACGCTGTCCGCCGCGATCGAGGAGGTGTACGCCACCTTCCCGGCCCTCGCTTCACGTCGCGACCAGGCCGCCGGCACGTTGTCCGGCGGCGAGCAGCAGATGCTCGCGCTCGGACGGGCGCTGGTACACCGACCTCGGCTGCTCCTCGTCGATGAGTTGACGCTCGGCCTCGCGCCGATGGTCGTCGAGCAACTCCTCGGCATCGTTCGCGCGATCAACGCGAGCGGCACGACGATCGTGCTCGTCGAACAGAGTGTCAACCTCGCACTCACCCTCGCAGACCGCGCGGCGTTCCTCGAGCGCGGAGAGGTTCGATACGACGGCAGCACGGCGGAACTGCTCCGCCGTGACGATCTCCTGCGGCCCATCTTCCTCGGCCAAGGCAACGGCCCATGACCGTCCCGCTTCACGTCGTCGTCCAAGGCGTGATCATCGGATTGACGTACGGACTGCTCGCTTTGGGCTTGGTGCTGATCTACAAGACGAGCCGCGTACTCAACTTCGCCCACGGCGCGCTTGGCGCGATCTCGGCCGTGCTGCTCGAGCGGATGGTCAACGACTTCCACTTCTGGTATTGGCCAACCTTCGTGCTGACGCTGTTGGTTGCCGCGCTGATCGGGGCGGGAACCGAACTGCTGTTGCGCCGGCTGTTCACCAGGCCACGGTTCCTCGTGATGGTGGCCACGATCGGGCTCGCGCAGCTGCTGTTCGTACTGTCGCTGGTGTCGTTCATCCAGCCCGACGAGGGTGCACGCCCCTTCCCTGTTCCGTTCACCTTGAAGGCACACATCGACGTGTTCGTCCTCCAACCGGCGCATTTCGTGATCTTGTTCTTCGCTCCGATCGCCGCGCTCGCCGTCGCGTTGTTCTTCTCCCTGACGCCGTACGGTCTCGCGCTACGCGCGGCCGCGGAGAACGCCGACAGCGCGCGGCTCGGAGGAATCTGGGTGCGGCGCGCCTCGACCCTCGCCTGGGCCATCGCTGGCGTGTTGTCCGCCGTCACCGCCATTCTCGTCGGCCCCTTCCAGGCCAACGTCTATGCGCAGCCCCTCGGGCCCACGTTGCTCGTG
The DNA here is from genome assembly GCA_041166685.1 of Acidimicrobiaceae bacterium. GTDB lineage: Bacteria > Actinomycetota > Acidimicrobiia > Acidimicrobiales > JACDCH01 > DASUCS01. The sequence continues at coordinate 2,753 of JBEEGD010000424.1, forward strand.
CGCGCGTTGGTCGCCGCCTTGCTCGGTGGCATGGTCAACCTCCGCGTCGCGTTCCTGGCCGGCGTCGGCATCGGCGTGCTCGAGCAGATCGTGTTCTGGAATTGGCCCGAGCCCAGCACCGTCGAGGCGGTCATGTTCGGCCTGCTCATTGGCGCGTTGTTGTTGCGCGTCCGCAGCCTGCGCACCACAAGCCGGACGGAGGAGCAGTCGTCGTGGCAATTCGGCGCGGCGACCCGCATGCGCATACCGGCCCCCGACCGGGTCCTCGTGAGCCGCATCGGGATGGCTCTGGCGCTGGTCGTCGCGCTGCTGCTCCCCGCAGTCATCAGCAACTCACGCTCGTTCGTGTTCACCCAGATCTTCGTCTTCGCCATCGTCGGCGTGAGCCTCACGATCCTCAGCGGGTGGTCCGGCCAGCTGTCGCTCGGTCATTTCGGTTTCGTCGCGGTGGGCGCCATCGTCACGGCCCGCTTCGGCGACGACCTGCCGCTGCCGCTGTTGCTCGTCGTCGCCGGCACGGTCGCCGCGGCCGTGGCCATCGTCGTGGGTTTGCCGGCGCTGCGCATCCGCGGCCTGTACCTGGCGGTCACCACGCTCGGATTCGCGGTGCTCGTGACCGGCTGGCTGCTCCCCCACCAACAACTCGGGCTCCCCGACCCCGCATCGCAGCGCGTCGGGCGTCCGAACCTCTTCGGCTTCGACCTCACCTCCGAGAAGCGCTACTACTACTTCGCACTCGGGCTCATGCTGTTGGTCGCGCTCGGTGCGCACAACCTGCGGCGCAGTGGCATCGGCCGCTCGATGATCGCAGTGCGCGACAACGAGACGGCCGCCGGCGCGATGGGGATCCGAGTCATGCGGACGAAGCTCACAGCCTTCGCCGTGTCCGGCTTCTTGGCTGGCGTCGGTGGGGTCGCATTCGCCTACGGCCTCTTCCGCTTCAACGTGGAGTCGTTCGGTGCCGAGCGGTCGATCTTCGTGGTGTCGATCGCGGTGATCGGAGGGATGGGCTCGATCGCCGGTGCCCTCCTGGGCGCGCTGTACCTCATCGGTCTGCCGGCGGCCCTCGGCTACAGCATCGCCGTCGACTTCCTCGTCGCCGGCGTCGGCCTGACGATCTTCATCCTCTATCTCCCCGGTGGCCTCGTGAGCGTGGTCGACGCGCTCGGCGACAGCGTGACCGCCTTGTGGCGACGCCGAGCCGCGACACCCGTCGCGAGCGCCGCTCCCACAGAGGTGGCGCCATGACCGCGGCGCTCGAGGTCCGCAATGTGGTCGTCGACTACGGCGGGGTCCGTGCCCTCGACGACATCGCCGTGTCGGTGGGCCCCGGCGAGATCGTCGGCTTCATCGGCCCCAACGGCTCGGGCAAGACCACGCTGCTCGACGTGATCTCCGGCCAGACGCGAGCCAAGTCGGGCTCGGTGCTGCTCGACGGCCAAGATCTCGCGTACCACCTCCCGGAGGACCGAGCGGCCGTCGGGCTCGTGCGCTCGTTCCAGGACTGCCGCCTGTACTCCGAGCTGAGCGTCGAGGAGACGCTGCTGGTGGCTGAGGATGCCCGCCGGCCGATCGGGGTGGTGGCGTCGGTCTTGCGGCTCCCCCGGTTCAGCCGAGCCGAGCGGGCGAAACGCGAGTCGGTGGAAGCGGCGCTGGCCGCTCTCGGGCTCGACCGGTTCCGCCACAACCTGATCGGTGAACTGTCGACGGGGACCCGGCGCATCGTCGACCTCGCCACCACGCTCGCCGCCCATCCCCGCCTGCTGCTCCTGGACGAGCCGACCGCCGGGATCGCCCAGCGCGAGGCGGAGGCGTTCGGCCCTCTCCTGCGCCGCATGCACGAGGTCACGGGCGCCACGATCTGCCTCGTCGAGCACGATGTGCCGCTCGCCTGTTCGCTGTGCGACCGGCTGGTGGTGATGGAGGCCGGAAAGGTGGCAGCCAGCGGGACGCCGAAAGAGGTACTGGCCGATCCGGTGGCGATCGCGGCCTATCTCGGGGCGAGCAGGGAGGCGCTCGCCCGATCGGGTCTTCTCCGCCCGCCACGCCGACGCCGGCAGCTCGTGGCCCAACGTGCATCCGACACCGCGTCAGCACCCACGAAGAAAAACCGAAGCAGGTAAGGAGTCGTTTGCAATGGCCAGTTCCGCCCTGAGGTACCGACAAGCTCTGCGCACGCTGCAGGCACAACCGATGCTGGTCCGAGTCACCACGGTGGCCCTCGTGATCGTGCTCGTGGTCGACCTGCTCGCATTGGGCGGCAAGAGCCTGTCGTCGGACTCCTCTCGTCCGGGCGTGCGGGCCGGGGGTGACCGATCCAAGGTGGCGACGGGCGCGCCAGGAGTGAACGGGCCAGGCGTGAGCTCGGCGAGCGCGAGTGGCGCCAGCACCGCCAGCGCGAGTGCAGGAGGCGCCACTGGCACAGGCGGCGGCGGAACTGGCACCGGCGGCGGAATCGTCTTGGGCGGCGACCCGGGTAGTCCAACTGGCCCGCGATCTCCTCTGACCGCCAGTGACCGCGGCGTGACCGAGACGACCGTGAAGGTCGTGTTCCCGTGGTTCGACATCAGTGCATACACCAGTGCCAGCGGAACGACCACGGATGAGCCGATCGAGGGCGGACCTGACGCCATCAGCGCGTTCGTGGACTACGTCAACGCGAACGGCGGCCTCGACGGTCGAACGATCCTCCCGCAGATCGAGGACTTCAACCCGCTGAATGAGACCGACATGCAGGAGCGGTGCCGCCGGTGGGCTGAGGACGACAAGGTCTTCGCGGTCGTCGACTCGTCGGCGTGGCATTCCGATCACCAACTCTGCGTGACACAGGACCATCAGACGCCCTTGCTGTCACAACTCGCGCTGTCCGAAGAGTGGCCGAAGCGTGGCGCGCCCTACCTGTGGTGGACCGCGCCGACGACCGAGGAGACGGTCACCGACTGGGTCATCTGGGCCGTGCAAACGGGACGACTCACGAAGGACCACAAGATCGGTGTCGTCACCGGCGTGAAGGAGGAAGAGAGGCTGGGCAAGGCGGCCATCGAACGAGCGCTGGGCAACGCGGGCATCGACACCTCGACGGTCGACTTCGCAGAGATCCCCGGCTACACGGCCGACATCGGGTTGGCCCAACCCGCAATCGCGGCGGCGGTGTCGAGGATGAAGGGCGAGGGCGTCGACCGGCTGATGATGGGTCTGAGTGCGCTCGTCTTCACTTCGTGGATGAACCAAGCCGACGCGCAAGAGTTCTTTCCGCTGTACCTGCTGAGCGACTTCAACAACACGGTCACCACCGCGGAGGCCCTGAACGCCGATCAGCACGGCAAGTCACTGAAGGGCGCGATCGGCCCAACCAACATCCGCTTGGGTGAGGTGGCTCCCGAGAAGGGCGGTTCGTACGCGCCCGCGCAGCAACGGTGCAACGACATCTGGAGGGCCGCCCTCCCCAACGCCAAGAACATGGATGGCTCCGGAGTCGCGATGCGTTGGTGCGACAACATCTTCCTGTTCACCGAGGCCGCTCGGCGTGCAACCAGAGCGAATGACGGTGTGCTCACCCGCCTGAACTGGACCGAGGCGATGGCAAGTATCCAGAACGTCGAAGCGGGTCTGACCCCCAACCTCTCCTACGGTCCTGGCGACTATTCCGGCGCGACGATGACCAAGGTGGTGGAGTTGCATACGGACGAGGAGGCGTTCTGCACCGCACGGGGCACCACCACCACATCTCATTGCAACGTGGAAGTCGAGCCGTACCAGCCGATGCGTCATTTCTAGAGGAGCACTCTTCACGCTCGTCGCTTCCTGACCGCGCCTCTTCGAACTCGGAGTTAGCGTCCGGCTCGTGAGACGGGCCGGGGTGGCGGGCAGCACTTTGGCCGGGGCCACCTTCATCGGTTACATGGTGGGCGGAGGAAGGGCATACGGGTACGACGCAGCGGTGACGATGGAAAACTTCGTTACGCGATCGACCGGTGAAGTCTTCACCCGACAGGCCGCCTTCAACAATCATCCGCTGCTGTCCCTCGTCGAACATGTGGTCTGGAGTGTGACGGGCTCTGCTGACGAGGCGACGATGCGGCTGGCTCCCGCGCTGTTTGCGGCTGCCGCCGTGGGGCTGTTGACGTGGCGCGTTGCCACCCATTGGGGCCTGACCGCTGGCGTTGTCGGTGGTGCCGTACTCGCCGCACATCCGATGCTCACGAGCGAACGCGATGTTCGTGGCTACACCCTCGCGGTGCTGACGGTGGTTGCAATCGGTGTGGCGGTGTTCGATGCGCGAAGCCCAGCCCTCTTCGCCGTCGCGCTTGCGATCGGAGTGGGAACACATTTCTACGTCGCCGTCGCGGGCGCATGCCTTGTTGGAGTGCTCTGGCGACGCGGCGAACTCACCCGAGTGTGGCGGCTGTCCGCGGCGTTCGGCTTTGTCGCCGGTTTTGCCTGCTACGCCGGCATGGTCGATCAGGTCGGCCGCAACAGAGGCGTGCGCGTCTTTCGTCCCAGGTTTCCGGTCGATGCCGCGTGGGAGGCGCTCGGCGGGAACGTCGTCGCGGTCGTCGCTCTCCTCGCGCTCATCGTTGTCGCGGCCAGGCCCCGGCCATCCTCCACTGCCGTATTCGTGAGCGCCGGGCTCGCGCTCGGGGTCGTCGGACCCTGGCTACTGGCCCCGACCGACCTGTATCCACGATTCATCTTCTTCGCGGCACCCGCAGTCGCGGTGGCCGCGAGCGCGGGTGTCCGCCGACAGCCGCGCGTTGCCGTCCTCGGGGTTGTCGCCGCGGCCGCGATGCTCGTTCCCAGTCTCGGCCGCTGGACCCGAGACGACGTGCCCAACCGGCAACTCGCGAGCGCGGCCGTCGGGCGCGTGTGCGGCGTCGGGTTCACGATTGAGGCGCTCGAGTGGTACGAGCCCGGGATCATTGCCAGCAGCGACTGTCCCACCGCCGAGATCCTCCTACCGACAGCCATCCCCGAAGACACCGCAGTCGCACGTGACACCTGGCCGGCCCTTTGCTGGAGCGTCGACGGCGGCGAACTGCGGGGTCGAACCTCCGCCGACTGTCCGTAAGGTCGCCGGCTTCACCCGGCGAAGCGATAGACGCGTCCGAGCGTCGCGTACGGCATTGCGTCGAGGGGGTCTCGCACACCCACGCCTCCTGAGTGGGCGATGAGGGATTCGAACCCCCGACCCCCT
>JBEEGD010000425.1:0-12799 GCA_041166685.1 Acidimicrobiaceae bacterium
CCACTCCGCGGGCGGCGCCAGATCCCCAGATCAGGTGATGATTGCCTAAACTTTGTAATCGTGAGTCCGAACGGTAACCCGCGCGACTTGACGACGGTTGCCCAGGACTATCTCAAAGTCATCTGGACCGCTCAGGAATGGTCGCTCGAGAAGGTCAGCACCAAGATGCTCGCCGAGCGAATCGGGGTGTCGGCCAGCACCGCGTCGGAGTCCATCCGCAAACTCGCTGACCAGGGGCTGGTCGATCACGAGAAGTACGGCGCCGTGACGCTGACCGAGGCAGGCCGACGGGCTGCGCTGGCGATGGTGCGCAGGCACCGGCTGATGGAAACTTTCCTGGTCCGCGAGCTCGGCTACAGCTGGGACGAGGTGCACGACGAGGCCGAGGTGCTCGAGCACGCGGTGTCCGACCGCATGCTTGCCCGCATCGACGCCAAGCTGGGCCACCCCACCCGCGACCCGCACGGGGATCCGATCCCCGCCGCCGACGGCCAGGTGCCCACCCCTGATGCGAGGCAGTTATCGGTGTGCCAGAACGGTGATGCGGGCATCGTGGCCCGCATTTCCGATTCGGACCCCGAGATGCTGCGGTATTTCGACAGCGTAGGCATCAGCCTGGATTCCCGCCTGCGGGTACTGGCCCGCCGCGACTTCGCCGGGATGATCTCGGTGTCCGTCAGGAATCCAGCGTCTGCCGGCGATATGGAAACCACGGTCGATCTCGGAAACCCTGCCGCAGAAGCGATCTGGGTGGTCGGCTAACCCCGCGAGCTGTGCCCTGCTCCGTACAACTTCTGACGTCGCCGAAACGCGTAGCAAATCCGCAGGATTTCGTAAGATTGACGCACTCGAGGGAGGGCGGGGCGGATGGCGATGTTCCCTGTCGATCCCTCGTCTGTCACGGCGGCCTGGCTCAGCGAAGTTCTTGGGGCTGACGTGCGGGAATGCCGGCTCGAGCAGATCGGAATCGGCGTCGGACTGCTCGGCCGCTTGTACCGGGTCCATCTCAAGGGTGGCCCGGACGTGCCGACTTCGGTGGTCGTGAAGTTCCCGACGCTCGATACCCGAGCCCGGTCAGCGATTTGCGAGGACCTCGAGTTCTACCTAAGCGAGGTGCGCTTCTACCAGGAGATCGGCCTCGCTGACCCGCTGCGGCCTGCGCGTCCGTACTACGCCGCCTTCGACGAGACGACACACGACTTCGTTCTCGTGCTCGAGGATCTGGGCCGACTCCGGGTTGCCGACCAGATCGTGGGTTGCACCGTCGCCGACGCCGAGACGGTGATCGACGCCATCGCGCGGCATCACGCTTATTGGTGGGAGAGCGACAAGTTGGCGTCGCTGTCGTGGCTGAAGACATTCACCACACCTCCGTTCCCCGCGGTCTTGGCGGGCAACTTCGAGGCCGCCTGGCCGCGCTTCATCGAAGGAATCGGCGCCGGCCTGTCCCCGGAGATGGTTGCCTTCGGCGAGCGGTACCCGTCGATGGTGCAGTGGTTCTTCGATCAGATCGCGCGGCCGCCGCACACCTTTCTGCACGGCGATCTGCGGCTTGACCAACTCTTCTTCGCCGTCGGCGACGACGATCCACCGGTGAGGGCGCTGGACTGGCAGGTCACCAACAAGGGGCGGGGCGCGTACGACCTGGGCTATTTCCTGAGCCAGAGCCTGACCGTCGACGTTCGACGGCGCTGCGAGGCCCCGCTGATTGAGCGGTACGCAACGCGCCTTGCGGAACACGGGATCGACTATCCCGCAGACGAATTGCGACGCGATTATCGGCTCACCACGGCGATTTGCTTCGGCTATCCGGTATTGGGTGCCGGTCGAATCGACCTGGCGAACGATCGCCAGCTGGAGCTGCTTCAAACCATGCTCGACGGCGCTGTTTCGGCAATCGAGGACCACGACGCCTTAGCGCTGAGACCCGACTGACGATGGCCGAACACCAGCGCGCCTGTGCTTCCTGCGGCAGCTCGAACGAAGAGGACGCCCGCTTCTGCGAAGGGTGCGGCGGGGCCCTCGCCCGAGTCTGCGGGACTTGCGGGGTGGAAGCCAACGCCACCGCGCGGTTCTGCCGAGCGTGCGGCGCGCCACTCGATAAGAGGGTCGACGCGACCCTGGACAGCACCGCCGCGGGCCCGTCGCGCAAAACCGTGACCGTCATGTTCGCCGATCTCGCCGGTTCGACGACCTTCGAGGAGCAGGTCGACGCCGAAACCGCGCGCGAGGTCATGAGTCGGTACCACGATCTCCTCCGCTCAATCGCGGAACGCAACAGGGCGGGCGTCACGAAGTACATCGGCGACGGGTTCATGGCCGTATGGGGTGTTCCGGAGGTAGGGCCCGACGACGCCGGCCGCGCCGTCGACGCCGCCGTCGAGCTGCAGGAGCGGTTCGTCGACTTCGCCGCCCGGGTATCCCAAACGCAGGGTGTCGATCTCGCGCTGCGGGTCGCGGTGAACACTGGCGAGGTCGTTGTCGGCGCCGGTGACGCCGACCTCGTTGGGGATGCCTTGAACGTCGCGGCCCGGCTCGAGGCCGAGTGTCCGCGCGGCCACGTCGTCGTCGGAGAGGAGACGTGGCGGTCGACGCGCGCCGGACACCGGTACGAGTCCCTGGGCCAGGTGCAGGTGAAGGGGCGGACCGCGCCGGTGGTGGTGTACCAGTGGCTTGGCCGACAGTCGGAGGCGACGGACGCCGCTCCCTTCGTGGGCAGAGCCGGTGAGGTCCGGCGGCTCCAGTCCGCACTCGACGACGCGATGGCTGCGCAGGCCGCCCGGTTGGTCACGGTCATCGGCGATCCGGGCGTCGGCAAGAGCCGATTGGCGGCGGAGTTCACCGGAACCCAGGTTGATGCCCGGGTGATCGAGGCCCGGTGCGACGTCGAGGGGACCGTCGCCCTGGGACCCATCGTCGAGGTACTGCGCGCCCGCGATCTCGATGCCGATGTCCCCGTCGGTGTCCCCGAGCGGGATCGCATTCTGCGCGACCTGAATGGGCTGACGGCCGGAGTCCCCGGCTCGGTCGAGGAGACCTTTTGGGCGTTACGCCGGTACGTCGAGATGCTGGCGCGCGATGGGCCGCTGGTCATCGTCGTCGACGACATTCAGTGGGCCGATACCCTGCTCCTCGATTTCGTCGAGCACCTCGCCGAGTGGGTGCAGGAGGTGCCGGTCCTCGTGCTGGCCCTCGCGCGGCCCGAGCTCCGCGAGGCCCGGCCCGACCTCGTCACCGTCAGTCGGTGGGTGACCGAGGCTGTGCATCTCGCCGGCCTCGACCCCGGCGCGACCGCCGAGCTCGCCGCCAGCGTGCTGGGCGCCGCCCGGCTGCCGGCGGACCTGATGGGCCGACTCCCCTCATCGACCGGAGGCAACCCCCTGTTCGTACGCGAGCTGGTGGGGATGCTCGTGCACGACGGGGTTCTCGTAGCTGAGCCTGCCGGCTGGCGACTCACGATCGACGTCGACGCCATCGCCATTCCACCCACGATCCAGGCGCTGCTGGCATCCCGCCTGGAACGACTCAACGCCGCAGACCGACGCATGTTGGAGATCGCCTCAGTGGTCGGCACCGACTTCTCGCTGGGCGCCGTGTGTGCGCTGGCCGAACGGGGCTCAGCGGAGGTGAAAGGGTCCCTCGACCGTCTGCGGCGGCTGGACCTCGCCCAGCCGAGCGGGGCGTACCTCGGCGACGAACCAGTATGGCGCTTCCACCACGTCCTGATTCGCGATGTCGCCTACCGCCGACTGCTGAAGTCAGACCGGGCCGATCTCCATGAGCGGCTGGGAAATTGGGTCGAATCCGGTGGGGCCAGCGCGGCGTTCGACTCCGACGAAATGGTCGCAAGGCATCTGGAGGCCGCCCACGGTTATCGACTCGAGCTCGGGACTGCCGACGAGCACACCGGTCAACTTGCCCTCAGATCGGCACGCTGCTACTTGGCGTCGGCGCGCCGCGCCCTCGACCGTGACGAGTTGATCTCGGCAGGCACGCAAGCGGCCCGCGGCGCAGCCCTTGCCGCTGCTGACAACGCGGTCCACGCCGAGCTGCTGCTCGTGGGCTGCGAGGCATTCCTCTCGGCCGGGGACGTCGCAGCCGGTGCCCCGCTCGTGGACGACCTCGACCGCATCGCCGACGAGGCGCTGGCGCCATGGGCGACCTGTTACCGATGCCAGTTCGTCGTCTACACCGACCCAACGCGGTTGCTGGAGGTCGACGCGCGCCTGCAGAGCGCCATCGACGAGTTCGGCCGCCGCAAAGACCCCGCGGGACTGGCCAAGGCGCACCGCGTGCGTGCGAGCGCCAGGGCCCGACTCGGCCGGATCGGCGACGCCGAAGTCGACCTCTTCGAGGCGCTCATCGCGGCACGACAGGGCGGGGACCACCGACAGATCACGGCGGCACTGGGCATGGCGCCGAGCGCGGCGCTTTGGGGGCCGAGCCCGGTGCCCAAGGCCGGCGGGCGGTGTCTGGACGTGGTCCGGATGCAGCGAATGACAACGGCTGCACCGTCACTCGAGGCGACATCGTTGCGCTGCCTCGCGGTGCTGGAGCTGCTGCGGGGACGACCGGACAAAGCCCGGTCGATGCTGGCCGACGCCCGCCAAGTCGTCGCCGACCTCGGTCTTCGGCACGGACTGATGGAGACCGAGCTGTTCGCCGGGTTCATCGAGGCGATGGTGGGCGACCAGGTTGCGGCCGAGCCGCACTTCAGGACCGCCATGGAAGGGATGGACGCCCTGGGTGTCGGTGCCGACGCCGGTCAGGCGGCCGCTCTGTTGGCACGATCAGTGCTCGCGCAGGGACGGATCGAAGAAGCCGACCGGTACGCCACCGAAAGCGAGCGCATGGCCGGCCACAACCTGAAGACGGCCATCGCGTGGCGGGCGGTAAGGGCCGAAATCCTTGCAGCCCAAGGACGGAACGACGAAGCCGCCGCGATGGCTCGCGATGCGGTCAATGTCGCCGTCGGGACGGATCTGGTGCTCGATCACGCCGAGGCCTGTCTCGCATTGAGCCGCGTGCTTACCGCTGCCGGAGATGCCAAGGGCGCCAAGGATGCTCGGGATGACACCCATAGGCTGTACGGCGCAAAGGAAGTGGCTACCGCGATCGGTCGGCTGACGGAGCCCAACGTACCGGTCGCGTCGCAGCCAACTCCGATCGCGCCAGCCCCGACAACGTCGCGGCTGGCGGTCACGAACCAATCCTGCGAATTCCTGCCCGCATTGTTGACGGCGGTGCGGTCCCGCGACGTCGACGGCACACTCAGCGCCTTCTCGGATGGGTTTGTGTTTGACGATCGTCGACGCATCACCGGAGACCCCATCGTCGGCCTCACCGCGATGCGGGCGGCGATCGAGCGTATCTTCGAGCAGTACACCCAGTTCGAATTTCGCGTGCTGGCGGTTCGCGGTCAGCGTTTGAATCTCCTCTGGAGTCGGTGGTCAGACGACGACGGAAATGAATCGACCATGCTCTACGTGAACGAGACCGGCGACGACGGGCGGATCGACTATCAAGGCGACTTCGACGAGGACGATTTCCTAGGCGCCTACCGCGAGCTCGAGCGCCGCTACTACGCGGGCGAGGGCGCGGCGTTCGCGCCGAACGGCCGGCCGGTGACCAGCTGGATGGAGTCGCTAAATCGGGTGGACGTGGAAACGGCGCGCCGGCTCGCCCACCCCAATTTTCGATGGATTGCCCCACCCTCGTCGCTGAAAGCAAGCGAGCGGTCGGTGGACGAACTCTTCAGATGGCTGCAGGAGCGCGCGAATCAGGTGTCGTCCCTACAGCATTCGAATGCCGTGCTGCGTTGGCTGTCACCGAACTGCAACTTGAGTCTTGGCACTGTGCGAGCCGTCGGATTCGACGGCGAAGCCTATGAATGGACACGGATCTACGTGTCCGAGTGGCGCGAGGGACTGCTGGCGTCAGTGCGGGAGTTTGAGACCGACGATGAGGACGCGGCGTTCGCATACGCCGAGACGCTCGTCGCGCCGCGGTCGAGCAGGCTGGCGATCGCGAACCGGGCCAGTGAGATTGTCGACGCCTCATGTCTGGCGATGCAGGCCCACGACATCGACCGCGCCATCGCAGTCCAGTCCGATCGATTTGTGTACGACGATCGGCGACGACTGAGCGGTGACCCCGTCGAGGGCATTGCCGAGGCTCGCCGAGCCACTGAGCGCCTCCTCGAGCAGTACCCACACCTCGACTGGCGCATACGGGCCGTTCGAGGCGACCGCCTGGCATTGGTTTGGATCCGCGGCTCCGACGATGCCGGAAACGAGGCCACGTACTTTGCCGTGATCGAGGTCGATGATGGGCAGGTCACCCGTCACATCCGCTTCGACGGGGAAGACTTCGACGGTGCGTACCGCGAGCTCGAGCACCGGTATTACGCGGACGAGGGTGCAGCGTTCGCGCTGAACGGTCGAGTGTTGACCGAATTCATGGAGGCGTCGAATCGGCTCGACGCCGACGCGGCACGCCGCCTCGTACAGCATGATTTTCGTTGGCGGGCAACACCTTCAGCGATGACAACGGGTGAGCACTCGGTCGACGATCTCTTCCGATGGCTGCGGGAGCGCAGACGGCAGGTGTCGTCCGTGCGGAACTGGGCCTCAGTGGTGCGCTGGCTGTCACCCGACGTCTGTATCGGCCTAACCGATTCTCGGGCGCTTGGATTGGACGGCGAGGACTACGGCTGGACGCGCCTGTACGTCTGCAACTATCGCGACGGACTCGTGGCGTCGGTACAGCAGGTCGACCTCGACGACGAGGATGCGGCGTTCGCCTACGCGGAGTCGCTCGTTAGGCCGCAGTCCAGCCGACTGGCGGTCAGCAACCGGGCCAGTGAGAGTGTCGCAGCCTTGATCGTGGCGATGCAGGCCCACGACCTCGACGCCTACATCGCGCTCCACTCGGATCGGTTTGCCTACGACGATCGGCGGCAGCTGAGCGGTGACCCGGTCGTCGGCCTCGCTGAGTTTCGCACGGCGAGTGAGCGCTTCATCGAGCAGTACCCCCGCGTCGAGTGGCGGACGCTGGCAGTTCGAGGTGGACGACTGTCGTTGGAGTGGACCCGCTGGTCGGACGACGCCGGGAACGAGACCACGTATCTCGCCGTTTTCGAGGTCGACGACGACGGACGGATCACGCGTCACGTCCGCTTCGACGGAGACGACACGGACGCGGCGTACCGCGAACTCGACCGTCGTTACTACGCCGGCGAGGGCGCGCCGTTCGCGCTGAGCGGCCAGGTGGTGAACGGAATGCTGGCGGCGATGGACCGGCTCGACGTCGACGCGGCGCGAAGCCTTGTGCAGCCTGAGTTTCGTTGGCTGGCCACACCTTCGGCTGTGTTATCGAATGACCTCGACCTCTCTGTCGACGAATTTTTCCTGTGGGTGCAGGAACGCGGGCGACAGGTGTCGTCCCTGAAACACGGGCTCAAGGCCATGCGTTGGGTCTCTCCGAACTGCTGTATCGCTCTCGGCGATATCCGGGCGAACGGATTGGACGGCGAGAACTACGAGTGGGCGAACCTCTGCGTCGGCGAGTTCCGCGGAGGGCTGCTGGCATCGGTACGTCAGTTCGGGCTCGACGAGGAGGACGCGGCGTTCGCCTACGCCGAATCACTCATCACGCAGCGACGTAGTCGGCTGGAGGTTACGAACCGGGCCAGCCAGGCTTTGGAACAGGCCGTCAAGGCGATGCAGGCCAACGACGCTCACACCACCATCGGGTGTTACGCGGATCCGTTCACATATGACGATCGGCGCCGAATCAGTGGTGATTCGATCGGCGACCTTACCGGACTGCTTGCCGCTGCCGAACGAATCCTCGCCCAGTACAACCGATTCGACAACCGCACGCTCGCCGTCCGGGGCGAATTCTTGCAGCTCTCCTGGAGTCGCTGGGCCGACGACGCCGGAAACGAGACGACAAATCTGCGTCTCATCGAGGTCGACGACGACGGGCGAATTGCGTATGAGGGTCGCTTCGACGAGGACGACTTCGAGGGCGCCTACCGCGAACTCGAACGCCGCTACTACGCGGGCGAGGGCGCGGAATTCGCCGAGCAGGGTGCCAAGCTGACTGAAGCCGTCATCGCGCATAACCGCGGTGATCTCGCCAGGGTCTTCGACGAATTGTGTGCTCCGGAGCTCCGGATCGAGAACCGGTCCCGGTCGGCCTTCCCGAATCGCTCGGCTGCAGAACTTCGCGCCAGCACCGAGGAACTCCAAGCCATGTTCGCCTCGGTACGGATGTGCTACTCGGCAGTGTGCTGGCTGTCGCGCAATTGGGCCGTAGCCCGTCAGGATCGCGAGGCCGTCGGATCAGATGGTGAGAGATACGAATGGGTCCAGCTCTATGTGACTGAGTTCAGGGACGGACTCGTCACATCGATTTGGGCATTCGATATCGAGGACGAGGAGGCGGCGTTCGCGTATGCGGAGGAGCGCATGCGGGCGACCACGAGCCGACTGGCGCTGACGAACCGCGCTAGTGAGTTGATACATAGTCTCCTTCCGGCGTTTGAGGCCCGGGACGTCGACGCAACCGTCGCGGTATACGCGGATCAGTTCGACTTCGACGATCATCGCCGACTCAGCGGTGACCCGATTATGGACCGCGCCGCGATGGGGGCCGCCACCGAGCGCATCCTCGAGCAGTACAACGACTTCGAGGGCCGCACGTTGGCCGTTCGCGGTGAGCGCCTGGCGCTGTTCTGGAGCCGTTGGTCCGATGATTCCGGGAACGAGACGACATACCTGCACGTGTTCGAGATCGGCGACGACGGACTGATCACCTACAACGGCCGCTTCGACGAGGACGACTTCGAGGGCGCCTACCGCGAACTCGAACGCCGCTACTACGCGGGCGAGGGCGCGGAATTCGCCGAGCAGGGTGCGGTCGGGACCGAATGGGTGATGGCACTCAACCGAGGTGACTTCGACCGGGTGTTCAACGAGCTCACGCACCCCTTCATGCGCGTCGAGAATCGGTCGTTGTCGGTCTTCGGAGACCCCTCTGCCGCCGAGCTTCGCGCCACCTTCGAGGAGCTCTACGCCATGGTCGCCTCGGCACGGGCGTGGAGCGCTGCCGTGTGCTGGCTGTCACCCACGTGGGGCGTTGCGCGCTTTGAGCGAGAGGCGGTCGGGCGGGACGGGGAAAAGTACGCGTGGGCGCGGCTTCAGGTAATCGAATTCCGCGACGGGCGGCTCGCATCGCTGTGCCGTTTCGAAGTCGACGACGAGGAAGCGGCGTTCGCCTACGCCGAGGAGCAGGTGCGAGCGGCTGCTAGCCGACTGGCGCTGGCCAATCGCGCCACTGAGGTGGGTGACCGCCTTCTTGCGGCGTTTCGTGAAAGGAACGTCGACGCAGCTCTCGATGCTCACTCGGATCAGTTCGTGTACAACGATCGTCGACGACTCACTGGAGACCCGCTCGTGGGACGGCCCGGGCTCCGTGCCGCCCATGAGCGCGTCTTCGAGCAGTACAGCGTGTTCGAAGGCCGCACGTTGGCCGTTCGCGGTGAGCGCCTGCAGCTCTCTTGGAGTCGTTGGTCCGACGACGCCGGGAACGAGACGACGAATCTGCACGTGTTCGAGGTCGGTGATGACGCGCGGATCACGTATCACGGCCGCTTCGAAGAAGATGACTTCGCCAGCGCTTACCGGGAACTCGAACGCCGCTACTACGCAGGCGAGGGCTCGGAGTTCGCGGAAGCGGGCGCTGTGGCGACAGATTGGATACTCGCATTGAATCGCGGGGACTTCGACCGGGCGTTCGGTGAGCTCAGCACTCCTGACATGCGCGTGGAGAATCGCTCACGCGTGCTCTTCCCGGACCGCTCGGCCGCCGAACTTCGTGCCAGCTTCGAGGAACTCTCCGCGATGGTCGCCTCGGCACGAACGTGGATCTCGGCCATGCATTGGGTGTCGCCGACCATGCAGGTTTTCCGTCTTGAACGCGAGGCCGTCGGGCAGGATGGCGAGGCCTATCAATGGCTGAGGCTGCATGCCTGCGAGATCCAAAATGGACGACTCGGGTCGGTCTGCCAGTTCGAAATGGCCGACGAGGAACAAGCATTCGCCTACGCCGAGGAGCGGGCGCGGGCAGCACCGAGCCGGCTGGCAGTCACGAATCGGTCATGCGACACCGTGCGCGCCATGGGCAAGGCACACCTCGCGCGCGACGGCGACGACTTCATCAGGTGGTGCTCGGATGGGCTCGTGTATGACGATCGTCGAAGACTCAGCGGGGACCCCATCCCAGACCGTGACGAGTTCCGAGCAGCTTTTGAACGAGTCTTGAAGCAGTACAGCCGCTTTGAGTGGCGCATTCTGGCTGTGAGGGGTGACCATTTGAATCTGCACCGCCTCGTTCGGTCGGATGACGCCGGCAACGAAACGGCCTACCTACAAGTGTTCGATATCGGCGATGACGGACGGTTGAATTACGTTTGCCGCTTCGACGAGGACGACTTCGACGGCGCCTATCGCGAGCTCGAGCGCCGCTACTACGCCGGCGAGGGCGCGACATACGCCGAATCGGGTGCGCTCAACGTCGACTACACGATCGCGCTGAACCGCGGGGATTTCGACACGATGTTCGGCGAGCTCACTACACCCGACATGCACGTCCAGAACCGGTCCCGCTCTGTTTTCCCTGACCGCTCGGCCGCTGAGCTCCGCGCCAGCCTCGAGGAGCTCAACGCCATGGTGGCGTCGGCGAGGAACTGGCAGTCGGCCATATTGTGGCTGTCTCCGAACTGGGCAGTTGCCCGCCAACAGCGAGATGCTGTCGGGCTGGATGGCGAGCGGTACGAATGGACACGGTTCCTCGTTGCGGAGTACCGCGACGGGCGACTCGCGTCGCTTTGCGATTTCGACGTTCAGGATGAGGAGGCGGCGATCGCCTATGCAGAGGAGCGAGTGCGTGCGGCTGCCAGCCGGCTGGCGGTGAGCAACCGCGCCAGCGAGGTGATGAACCACCTCGCTCGGGCCTTTGAGGCCCGGGACGCCGACGCAATCGGCGCAGCCTACTCGGAACAATTCGTGTTTGACGATCATCGCCGACTCAGCGGTGACCCGATCGAGGACCGCGCCGGGATGCGGGCCGCCTCTGAGCGAATCTACGGGCAGTACAGCGTCTTCGAGGGCCGCACGTTGGCTGTTCGGGGGCAGCGTATGGGGCTGTTTTGGAGCCGCTGGGCCGACGACTCCGGGAACGAGACGACATATCTGCACGTGATCGAGCTCGGCGACGACGGACGTATCGTCTACAACGGTCGCTTCGACGAGGACGATTTCGAGGGCGCCTACCGCGAGCTCGAGCGCCGCTACTACGCCGGAGAGGGCGCAGCGTTCGCCGAAGCAGGTGCCACGGCGACGGAGTACGTAATCGCCTACAACCAAAACGATTTCGACCGGTTGCTCAACGACCTCACCGCTCCCGAAATGCAATTCGAGAACAGATCGCGCTCGGTTTTCCCGGATCGCACGATCGCGGAATTCCGGGCGAGCGTCGAGGAGTTGTCCGCGATGGTGTCCTCGGCGCGGACGTGGTATTCGGCGGTCCGTTGGCTGTCGCCGACCCTGGCCGTCGGTCGCTTCGACCGGGAGGCGGTCGGCCAGGACGGCGAGCAGTACGCGTGGTCGCGCATCTACGTCAACGAGATCCGCGACGGCCGGACCGTCTTGTCGTGCCAGTTCGACGTCGAAGACGAGGAGGCGGCGTTCGCTTACGCCGAGGAGCACGTGCGGGCGGCATCCAGCCGGCCGGCGGTCGCCAACCGGGCCAGCAAGATTGTCGAGGCCGGGTGGCGGGCGATGCAGGCTCATGACGTCGACGCCCTCGTCGCGCGCTACTCGGATCGGTTCGAATACGACGATCGGCGGCGACTGAGCGGCGGCCCGCGCGACACTCCTGCCGCGTTGCGGTTAGCCGCCGCGCGCATCCTCGAGCAGTACCCCCATTTCGAATGGCGCAGGCTGGCCGTTCGAGGTGAGCGCCTGGAACTTGACTCCAGCCGCTGGTGGGACGAAGCCGGGAACGAGACGACAGCCCTGCATGTGTTCGAGATCGGCGACGACGGGCGCATCACCTATGACGGCCGCTTCGACGAGGACGATTTCGAGGGCGCCTACCGCGAGCTCGAGCGCCGCTACTACGCAGGCGAAGGTGCAGCGTTCGCCGTGGGGGGCGTGGTTCAGACTGAGTGGATAACCGCGCTGAACCGGGGCGACTTGGACCGGATCGGCGATCTCTATGGCCCGGAGATGCGTGTGGAGAACCGGTCTCGGACGGGTTTCCCGGATCGCTCGGCCAGCGACCTCCGGGCCAGCTTTGCGGAACTGAACGCGATGGTCGCATCGACGCGGACGTGGCCCTCGGCGGTGTGCTGGGTGTCGCCGCGCTGGAACGTTACCCGCCTCGAGCGGAAGGCCGTCGGAACGGACGGCGAGCAATACGATTGGACGCGGCTCCTCGTGAACGAGTTCCGGGACGGGCTCGTCATGTTCTCCTCCGAGTTCGAGCCGGAGGACGAGGAGGCGGCGTTCGCTTATGCCGAGGAGCGGATCCGGGCGACCTCCAGCCGGCTCGCGGTTACGAACCGGTCCTGCGAGACAACGCGGGCCATCATCAACGCGATGCAAGCCCACGACACCGACGGCTTCATGTCGTGCTGCTCGGATCGGCTTGTGTATGACGATCGTCGACGACTCAGTGGTGACCCCATCCACGGAGATGCCGAGTTCCGCGTCGCATTTGAGCGAATCTT
>JBEEGD010000426.1:0-7555 GCA_041166685.1 Acidimicrobiaceae bacterium
AGGGGCACGAGTCCGATCTCGTTCAGGTACTGACCAACGGAATCACTCATGTCACGGCCTTCAACGCGAACTACGGATGTGTCATTCCCAACCCATAGAACCCGATACCCCGTTCGAGAGGGAATCCATTTTCGATGGGCTCGATGACAAACTGACCAGCATGTACGTGGCCCATGGCGTTCCCGGATTGCTTGTGACTTCGGTCACCGGACCTGGGCAATGAGCGATGTGCCCTTCGGCCCGGGCGTCGCGTTGGTCGTGGTCGACGTGCAAAACGACTTCGCAGACCCGGGTGGCAGTCTCGCGGTCAAAGGGGCCGAGAACGTCGTGAAAGCCGTGAACCGGTTGGTGGCTGAGGCGCGCCTCGCAGGTTCGGCGGTGGTGTACACACAGGACTGGCACCCACCGAGCACTCCGCACTTCGAGAAGGACGGTGGGATCTGGCCAGTGCACTGTGTCGCCGACACCTGGGGCGCGCAGTTCCATCCGGCGCTGGCCGTTGAGGGACAGGCCATCAGGAAGGGCACGGCTGGCGAGGACGGTTACTCGGGTTTCACGATGCGCGACCCGGTTACCGGCGAGGAGCGCTCCACCGGTCTGTCCCAGCTGCTCCATGCGGGTGGGGCCACGTCCGTCGTGGTCGTGGGGCTGGCCACTGACTACTGCGTGAAGGCCACCGCTCTCGACGCCATCACGAAGGGCTTTGGCGTCATGGTGCCGCGCGATGCGGTCGCGGCCGTTGACGTCGAGCCGGGGGACGGCGACCGGGCACTCGGCGAGCTCGCGGCGGCGGGCGTGACGCTGGCGTGACGGCCTTCGGGTCCGTCAACCCCGCGCTGTTCTGTGATCTCTACGAGTTCACGATGGCCGCGGGCTACCACGCGAGCGGCCTCGACGGCGTGGCTTCCTTCGAGTTGTTCGTCCGCTCACTTCCAGCCGAGCGGAACTTCCTCGTGGCTGCCGGTTTGCGCGACGTGCTCGAGGCGCTCGAGCAATGGACCTTCGACGATGAAGCCATCGCGTATCTGCGGTCATTGCCCGGCATTTCTGACAGCTTCATCGCCCGGATTGCAGGAATGCGGTTCACTGGAACGTTGCGTGCGATTCCCGAGGGCGAAGTGATCTTCGAAGAGGAGCCGCTCCTCGAGGTCACCGCCCCTCTCATCGAGGCCCAGTTGCTCGAGACCCTGCTGCTCAACCTCCTGGGCACCGCGACGATGCAGGCGTCGAAGGCGGCGCGAGTCGCTCTCGCAGTCGGCGATCGCACGTTCGCGGACTTCTCCGCGCGACGTGACCACGGAGTGGCCGCTGCGATGAGCGCGGCTCGATCGGCCGTGATCGCCGGCGCCGCATCGACTTCGCTGGTGGAAGCCGGTCGCCGGTTCGGACTCAGCCTCAGCGGCACCATGGCCCACGCGTTCGTGATGGCCTTCGACGACGAGCGCGAGGCGTTTCGGTCCTTCGCTCGAGCGTTTCCGTCGAACGCGGTGCTGTTGCTCGACACGTGGGACACCGTGCAAGGCGCACGTCACGCGGTCGAGGTCGCCCGCGAGCTTGCCAACGAACGGATTCAAATCGCTGGGGTGCGACTCGATTCAGGCGATCTCGATGTCCTGTCGCGGAAGGTGCGTGCCATCCTCGATGATGGCGGCCTGTCTGACGTTCGCATCTTGGCATCGGGTGATCTTGACGAGTACCGCATCGCTGAGTTGATCGCGGCCGGTACTCCGATCGACTCCTTCGGCGTCGGCACGCGCATGGGCACGAGTGCCGACGCGCCATCGCTCGGGGTGGTGTACAAACTGGTCGAGGATGAACGTGGGCCGAAGCTGAAGTTGGCGGAGGGCAAGGCGAGCCTGCCCGGCCGCAAGCAGGTGTGGCGCCACGATGGGTTCGACGTTGTGGGCTTGATTGACGAGAACCTTGATGGGCGGGCGTTGCTCGGCGCGGCCACCTCGGAGTCGGTGGATCTCATTCGCGATCGGTGTCGTGATTCGATCGCCGACCTGCCAGGTCGTCTTCGCCAGTTGGCACCCGCACACCCGCGCTACGACGTACAGAGCTCGCTGGGTCTCACGACGCTGCTCAATCGACTGACGGCGGAGCACAGCCAGTGATGGGAGAGCGTCTCGGGATCTTTGGCGGTACGTTCGATCCCCCTCATGTCGGGCACCTCGTCGTAGCCGTCAACGCGCGACACGCGCTGCGCCTCGACCGGTTGTTGTTGGTCGTTGCACACGACCCATGGCAGAAGGCACATTCGCGCCCGGTATCCAGCGCGTCCGACCGGTTGGCGATGGTCGAAGCCGCCGTCGCTGATGTCGAGGGACTGGAAGCCAGCGCGCTGGAGATCGAGCGAGGCGGAGTGTCGTACAGCGCGGACACCCTGGCCCAGCTACGCGATGAAGACCCGTCGCGCGAGCTGTTTCTGGTTGTAGGAAGTGACGCCGCCGCCGGACTTCCGACGTGGGACCGGGTGGAGGAAGTCCGCAAGCTGGCGATGATCGTCGTGGCCGCCCGACCCGGCGCGGAGGAGGGCAACCCACCCGCGGGTTGGTCCTGGGAGAGGATCGAGACGCCACGCCTCGAGGTGTCGAGCACGGACCTGCGCGCCCGAATCGCCGACGGCCGGCCCCTCGACTACCTGCTCACGCCCGCGGTCATCGACTGCATCCGCGATCGCCGCCTTTATCGTTCATCTGCCGATGAGTGAGGGGACGCCGGATGCGCCAATCGCCACCGTCGCGTTGCCGGAGTTGGGCACTGGGCAACGTGCGAGGAACCGCGCGCTGCGACAGCGGCAGCGTCGTACACAACAAGCCTGGGCCACCATCGCGGCGGTGCTCCTCGCCGCGACGATCCCTGTGCTGGGGTATGTCGGGTTCCATGAGGTTTTCAACACCACTCAAGGCCGCAACGTCGACGCGCAGAACGATCCCAGCAGACCGAACTACGAGGCCAACGTCGTCCCTACGCCGGTGTTGTTGTTCGCGCAGACCAACGCGACTGGTGTCTCCGCGTTGACGATGCTCTCGCTCGGCGGTGGCGACTCGGGCGGCGGCGTGCTGTTCATCCCCGTCGAGACCGTGACCAATCAGTTGTCGCCGACCTCGACGACGTCGACTGCTGCGCCGGCGAGCACGACAACGAAGCCGGCGACGAGCAAGACGACCACATTGGCCGCCGCGTTCGTCGCAAACGGCCAGCCGGACCTGATCCAACTCACCGCGAATGTCGTCGGGTTGAGCTTCGACCAAGTTGTGCTGCTGAACGACGACGCCATTGCGCAGTTCATCGCGCCTGCTGCGCCTCTCACGATTCGCAATCCCGATCGCCTGGTGGAAGTCGACGCCACTGGCAAGAGCAGTGTTGCGTTCCCTGCGGGCGACGTGACCCTGCAAGCAGCAGACGTTCCGCGATATCTGGCCCTGCGCAACCCCAACGAAAGCGATCTCGCTCGGCTCGCTCGTCACCAGCTCGTGTGGCAGGCATGGTTGGCTTCCGTGAAATCATCATCCAATCCGAATGTCGTCCCCGGCGAGACGTCCTCCGGCATTGGGCGCTATGTGCGGGGCCTGGCCAACGGAAACGTGCAATTCTCGAGCCTGCCGGTGACGCCGCAGGTCGACCGCGCGACTGGGAATGAAACATTTCTCCCCGACGCAAGCCGCATCGCCGCCTTGACGACCTCGTTCGTTCCGCTGCCGGCGCCGGCGAACCCGGGTGACCGAGTGCGAGTCCGGCTGCTCAGCGGCGTCGGGCCGGTCGACGTGTCCGCGCTCGTCGCGACCCGACTTGTGCCGCCAAACGCGCAAGTCGTCATCGTGGGCAACGCCGATCGATTCGACTACGCGACGACGAAGCTCGTGTACTACGACGATGCTTTTGCCGGCAGCGCATCCGAGCTGCAAAGCCTGCTCGGAGTTGGAGACATCACCAAGAGCACGACCCCAGCGGATTCGGAGGACGTCACGGTCATCATCGGGCAAGACCTTGTGAACAAGCAGGGACTGAAGATCACCCAGGAGAGCGGCGGTGGCTGACCCGAGTGATCGTTGGCCGGTGCTGGCGGCCCAGGCCGCTGCATCCAAGAAGGCGGTGGATCCTGTCGTGCTGGCCGTTGGCGATGTGCTGGCGATCACGGACTCCTTTGTGATCGCCAGCGGAACCAACACCCGCCAGGTGCGCTCGATCGCTGAGGAGATCGAGCTCCAGATCACGGAGGCCGGAGGACCCAAACCGTTGCGTGTCGAGGGTCTCGATGACCTGCATTGGGTCCTGGTGGACTACGGCGAATTCGTCGTCCACGTGTTCCTGCAAGAGACCCGCGAGTACTACGAACTCGAGCGCCTTTGGTCCGATGTCCCCAGAATCGAGTGGGAGACAGTTCCTACCCGAACGTGAACTGGCGGTACCACGCCGCGAGCGCCTCATCATCTCCGCCTTTCGCAACCGGACCGATTGGCGGCCGCTGCAGCAACGTGAGCTCGAGATCCGAGACCGCACCGGACAAGGTCAAGTCAGCCGGCCCGTGCTCGAACCGGACGTCGACATTGTCGGGGTTGAGGGTGATCACCCATTCGTCGCCCTCGGCGCCGTGGAGATGCAGCGATCGTCCGCTGCCTTCACGCTCGTCGCTCCAGGCGCGGATCATCATGAACATCTCGTCGATACCGTCCGCTGCGAGGAGAGCATCGACCGGCTGTTGCGAACCGCTGGCCGTCTGCGCATCGAATCGATGAATGGCAAGTTCGTGCGCGCAGCGGCGTGCTGTGAATCGCGCGGTCTTGTCCTCCTCGCTCCACGTCCACACCTCGGTCGCCGGGGGTGTGGCGCGGAGCTCGCCCAGTAGGCGGCTGGCGAGGCCGGCATACCAGTCGGCCACCTCCTCGTCGCGGCCGGGGATGTCGGAGTAAGGCGTTTTCTCGCGACCAGTGCCTTCACAGAGCACGTGCGTCCACAGTCCGGTGAACTCCCCGACATGCTTGGCGAGATCGCGCAGGGTCCAGTCGGGGCAGGTGGGCACGATCGTTCCCATGTCGCCGACGCGAAAGGCTTGCACGGCGGCGGCGGTCTCCCGCTCGACCGCCGCGACGTGGTCGTCGTAGTCCATCGGAGAAACGTACTGCCGGGGCTCCGAGGCAACGCAGAGCCGGCGAGTGGAGCTGATGGTGGAGCTGATGGGACTCGAACCCACGGCCTTCTGCGTGCCACGCAGACGCTCTAGCCAACTGAGCTACAGCCCCAAGGTGACGGGACGCTACCGGTTGACTGTCACACCCCGCCACTAGATGTATGGGGCATGGACAAGACACCGTCGGAGGTCGGGGCCCGGGCAGAACTCGAGGTCGCAGCCGGACTCATCCGTTCTGGTCGGCGCGTGTACCTGCCTCTTCTCGCCGCGGATGGCCGCGTCGACCTCATCTTTGACGACCCTGAGCATGGACTGGTCCGCGCGCAGTGCAAGACGGGTCGCGTGTCGGGTGGGGTGCTCACCTTCAAGGTGTGCAGCAACACCCGGAACGTCCCACGTGACTATCGCGGAGAGATCGACGTCTTCGCTGTCTACTCGCCGCAGTTGGACGAGGTGTTCGTCGTGCCGGTAGATGATGTAGCAACTCGGGGGTGCCATCTCCGGCTCGAGCCGACCCGCAACAACCAGGCCGCCGGCATCCGATGGGCTGAGCCTTACCGCCTTCGGCCTGTTCAGGCGACCGAACCTGTGCCGGGCTGAGAGGCCTTCGCCGGTACGATCGCCCGCCACATGGACGATGGGTACGCGGTTCAGGCAATCGAGCGTAAGTGGCAGCAGCACTGGCGCGACGCGGCCACGTACCAAGTCGACAACGACGACCCACGGCCACCCTTCTACGTCCTGTCCATGTACCCGTACCCTTCCGGCCCGGCGCACATGGGCCACGTCCGGAACTACACCTTCGGCGACCTGATCGTCCGATACCGAACGATGAACGGCTACGGCGTGTTGAGCCCGATCGGGTTCGACAGCTTCGGCTTGCCGGCGGAGAACGCGGCAATCAAGAGCGGAGAGCATCCGCGCCCGTTCACCGACGCTCGGATCGAGGAGTTGTCAGCGTCACTCCAGGGGATCGGTGCGGTCTACGACTGGCGCCGAGTCGTGAAGAGTCACGATCCGAACTTCATCCGGTGGACGCAGTGGATCTTCCTGCGGTTCCTGGAGGCCGGCCTCGTCTATCGCGCGAAAGCGACGGTGAACTGGTGTCCCGGATGTCAAACGGTGCTGGCCAACGAGCAGGTGCTGGCCGACGGGACCTGTGAGCGCTCAGGCGACATCGTGGAGAGGCGCGACCTGGAGCAGTGGTTCTTCAGGATCACACAGTACGCGCAGCAGTTGCTGGACGATCTCGACCAGCTGGATTGGCCCGAGCGTGTGATCACGATGCAGCGCAACTGGATCGGTCGATCCGAGGGCGCCGAGTTCGAGATGCAGGTGAGCGACGACACTGGCAAGCCCACCGGCCATCGATTTCGCGTGTACACCACGCGTCCCGACACCAGCTTCGGAATGACGTTCTGCGTGCTGGCGCCCGAGCACGAGTTGGTCGAAGAGATCACGAGGCCCGAGCACCGCGATGAGGTGACGGCGTTCGTGGCGCGCGTACGTAAGGAGTCCGAGGTCGAGCGGCTGTCGAGTGAGGGCGGACTCGACAAGCGCGGTGTGTTCACCGGCGCATACGCCATCAACCCCTTCAACAACGAACTGGTTCCGATCTACCTGGCCGACTACGTGCTCACGACGTACGGCACCGGAGCGATCATGGCCGTGCCCGGCCAAGATCAGCGCGACTGGGATTTTGCCAAGGCCTACAGCCTGCCGATCGTGCGCACGGTGCAGCCTCCCGATGATTGGGAGGGTGAGGCCTACGTCGGTGACGGTCCCGCCATCAACAGCGACTGGCTGAATGGACTGCACAAGGCCGACGCGATCGCGAAGGCCATCGATTGGCTGGAAGACCAGGGCCTGGGCGAGCGCAAGGTCAACTTCCGCCTTCGGGACTGGCTGTTGTCGCGTCAGCGGTTCTGGGGCTGTCCGATCCCGATCATCTACTGCCCCGACCATGGCGCGGTGCCGGTGCCTGACGAGCAGCTGCCGATCGTCGCGCCCGACGACGTGGAGTTCAGGCCCACGGGCGAGTCGCCGCTGCGCTTCCACGAGGGCTTCCTGAACACGACCTGCCCCATCTGCGGGGGACCGGCAGTGCGCGAGACCGACACGATGGACACGTTCGTCGACTCGTCGTGGTACTTCCTGCGCTTCTGCGATCCGTGGAACGCCGATGCGCCGTTCTCGAAGTCGGCGGTCGAGCGCTGGATGCCTGTCGATCAGTACATCGGTGGCGTGGAGCACGCGATCTTGCATCTGATGTACGCGCGCTTCTTCACGAAGGCGCTGGCCGACCTCGAGATGGTGCCGGCGAATCTGCGCGAACCCTTCGGCCGGTTGTTCACCCAAGGCATGATCCGCCTGGACGGCGGCAAGATGTCGAAGAGCAAGGGCAACCTGGTGTCGCCCGAC
>JBEEGD010000427.1:0-8251 GCA_041166685.1 Acidimicrobiaceae bacterium
TGAGGAGTGCCTCGCCGATCGCGTCGATGTGCGAGCGCTCAACGGCGTTGAGGAATGGGGGCGGAGTGATCACTGCCGAGTGGTCATTGACGTACACCTCTGATCCGGGGTTCGGTGTCGACTCTGCGGTAGATGAGGTCGAAGTCGGTCGTGTAGTTGGTGCCGTCTTCGGCGATCTCCCAGCGCCCGGTGATCGTGTTCCCGTCGTCGGTGAAGGTCGAGGTGAAGCGCTGGGAGAACGGCTCGCCTTCCCGCCAGAGCTTCCACTCGCCGTGGCCGATGCTCATCTCGTAGACGCGGCAGACGCCGCGGTCGTCGGAGTACAGCTGGAAGTACGTCCCGTTGGCCGCATCGCATCCGATGATGGAGACGTTGGTGGGCGCCTCCGGCAGCTCGGCCGTCCCACGCTCGACCAGATGTGCGCCCGAGGTGTGCCACTCGAAGGTGACCCTTCCGCCGCCCGGCCACGGCTTTCCGTCGGGCCATGTCGCCTCGAAGGTCCATTCGCCGACCAGAGGCTCGAGCTGGCGTAAAGCTTGCTCCGCGGTTGGTTGGTTCATCGATCCGCTCATTGTCGTCACAGGAGAGGCTACGGCGGCACTCAGACGAGGAGCTTGACTTCGTCGTGCTCGAGGGTGGCGAGGATCGTCTCGGCCAGCCGGCGGGCTGACGCGGCGTCGAGCTCGACCGCCACCCGCTCGCTCCCGCCCCACACGTCGATGCACAGCGCGTGGTCGAGCGGCGCGTCCTGCGGATGGTCGAAGTACACGACCGCGCGTTCGACCCGGAACCATTCGTCACCGAGGTAACCGCTACCGGCGAGCGCGACCGTGGACGTCACGTAGGTGCACATCTCATGTCCCCTTCAAGTGAGTACCGAAGAACGCCCAGATCTGTTTCCACCCGTCCTTCGCCGCGTCGACACGGTAGGCCGGGCGGTCGACGGAGAAGAACGCGTGACCGGCGTTCTCATAGGAGTGGAAGTCGAAGGTCTTGCCGTTCGCCTCGATCGCTGCGGCCATCGCGGCGACATCGTCGGGCGAAGGGCTCTGATCGTCAGCACCGAACAGTCCAAGCAAGGGGCAGCGCAAGCCAGGCGCGAGATCGATGTTCGCCCGTCCGCCGTAACAGTCGACGCCGGCGTCGATGTCGAGCGTGCACGCGACCAGGAACGTCTGACGCCCGCCGGAGCAGTAGCCGATCACGCCGAGCTTTCCGTTTGACTCGGGTCGCCGGCGTAAGACGTCGATGGCGCCCTGGACGTCGCCGAGGCACTGCTCGTCGGGCACGCCGCCGGCGTCTCTCGCCGCCGCGGCCGCGTCGCCGGGCTTCGCCCCCGGCGCGTAACGATGGAAAAGGTTCGGCATCAGTGCGGCGTAGCCGTAGACGGCGAACGTGCGAACGATCTCCTTCGACGCCCGGTCATAGCCGGGCATGTGGTGGATCACGACCACGCTCGGCTGCTCGTCTCCGACCATGGGCCGAGCGAAGTACGCCTCGATCTCCTCACCCGTGTGGCCAGTGATAACGGTCGTCTCCGCAACGATGCCATCGGTCGTCTCGATCACTGTTACCGAAACTAGGCGCTTCCGTTCGTGCGGTGCAGGTAATCGAAGAAGCCAACGGTTGGATCTCCGCGCGCATCGCCCACGGCGGCGAGCGCACGGAGAAAAACAGCTCGACGTCAGCAGAGAACCGCCCGGCCAAAGGTTCGTTGGTGCGTCACAGCAGCGGCGAGCTGACCTCTTGGCCAAAGGCGAGTTGCGCGCCGAGAAGATGCGACGCCGTTCCGACGTACGCGTGCTGACCCATGACGGAGACGTCGCGCCATCCGCGCTGCAGGATGTTCGGCTCGTAGATCGACGACGCGCCACCGAGCCGGAACAGTTCGGCCGCAGTCTCGACGCATCGATCACGGACCCACACAATGTGTTGATGGATCTCCGCTCGATTGGCCATCGGAAGGCCGGCGAGATCTTCGCCAACATCGGTTCGGGCGTCGTAGCTGCCGAAGATGCCGCGGCTTGATTCGTCGACAGCGCGCATGGTGGCCGCCGCCTGTCCGATGCTCAGCTGAATCGTCGGATCCGCGGACGCGGGTTCGAACGTCGGCGGACGTAGGCGGGTCGGCAAGTAGGCGATGAGCTCATCGAGCATGCGCCGCACGATTCCTGCGCCAAGGCCCGCGAATGCAGGACCGAGCGAGCTGAAGAGCGGCACTCGATATTTCGGATGCGTGATGGTTGGCGGTCCGGCAAAGAAGTCGAACGTTCGCCGATCGGGCACCATCACGTCCTCGACAGCAAACGACATGGACCCGGTGCCGCGCAGACCGGCGACGCGCCAGTCGTCGACGATCGTGACCTCCTCGGCCGGAACGACGAACGCCCGGATCTCGAACGGCATGTCACCGCTCGGGGTGGGCGCCCCGCTGTCGTCGACGACGACGACGTTCCCCATCACATATGGCGAGTGCGCGATCCCGCTCCCAAACTGCCATCGTCCGTTGACGACGATGCCGCCGTCAACCACGCGGCCTTGTCCCGAAGGCATGAACACCCCAGCCGTAGGGGATACGCCGTCCGCAAAGATCTCGTCGCGTCCCTCCGGCGGAAGCTTCGACGCGAGCAGCATGGGCGTGGTTCCACAGATGAACAGGGCCCATCCCGCGCTGCTGTCCTCGTACGCCATTGCCCGAGCGATCTCGAAAAGCTGCGTGAGTCCTCCGAGTCCGCTGCCGCCCACCTCGACCGGCGCGAAGACACCCCAGAGGCCCGCGTCGGTGAACGCATCCACCACCTCGCGCGGGAGCCTGCGCTGATCCTCGGCCGCCTGCGCATGCTCCCGGACGACGGGACCAAGCTTCGCCACTGCCTCGAGCGCACCATCGAGCGAGTCAATCGTCACCGACATCCAACCGCCTCCCGTCGACCCACGAGTGCGCGGAGAAATCCGCCCGACCATCGAACCACTCCGGGGTCCACTCGGCCATTGCGAGGTGGTGACACTCTGCTTACTCGTTCCGCACTCATGCGGGCCTCGCTTCGAACCCGCCGGTCGAGGCCCAGCAGGTGCAGGACGTGCGCCACGTGAGGGCGACGTCGGCGGCGGGGCCGTACCCGCCGTCCGGCAACGCGCCCAGATCCGACGTCAACGGCGAAATCATCGCGGCACGTCGCATCGCTTGCGCGAAAGGTGTCCCCGTCTCCGACGCGATCAGCGCGGTGGCCACGAGCGCCACATGCTGGCACCAGGCGAACACCTGCACACGCTCCGCCGAGAGCGTGGTTCGGCCAGCTGCCTCCCACGTCTGGCGGCACACCGACTGCTCGGGCGTCTCGCCCTTCTCGCGCGACCACCACGGCTCACGAAGCGACGTGTGCGCGGTCGCGCCGTCGAACGACGGCAGATACGCCTCGTCGATCACGCCATTGAAGAGGTCGGACACCACGTGGCGCACTGCCGGCAGCAACACGGCTTCCTGCGCCAGCCACTGCCGCTGCGCGTCGACCGGCAAGGCGAACACCACCACCTCGACGCCGGCGGTCGCGAACTTCCGCACGCCGTCGGCGATCGCGGCCGGCTCGCCCGCGCCGGCCGGAACCCCGCTCACGCCGGCGACCTCGATCCCTCGAGCGGCCCACTCCTGCTCGACTGCGCCGAGCAGCGGTCGCACGCTCTCGTCCACGACGATGCCGACCCTGCCCTTCAGTGCACCGCCCGAGCCCCACCGACCCAAGTCGAGCAGCGACGCGACCGCGCCTCGCCGGGTGGAGACGACCTCGCCGCCTCCGGCGGCCGCGGGCGGCTGGTCGCCGAGCTCGTCGAACGCCACCACGACGAGCCCGCGGTCGACGAGGCATTGGCGCCGCGCGGCGTCGAGCCCCGTCCCCATCACCACAACGCGTCCTGCGGCGGCGACCCGGTCGCACATCGTTGGCGTGCCGTCGTCGATGACTTTCGTGGCCGGGAACCCGGCCCTGTCGAGAAACGCGGAGGCGATGGCGTTGTCATCTCGGTTCGGGAGACCGTCGCCCGTGCGGACCAACGCCACGACCGTCGGAACGTTCGGCGGAAGGGGCGGACGCACCGAAGCAGCGATGTCGTTTGCCGCGAGCGGCGCGTACGGGCTCGCAGCAGGCAGTGCCGCGGCGGCCGTGCGCGAGTTCGATGGTGTCGCGAGAGCGCCCCCTCCCACCGCGGGGGCCGTCGCGGCAGCGGCGGTGTCACCGAAGATCCCCGGCACGGTGTTGTGCGCGATCGGCAAGCCCCACAGCAAAACCGACAGCGCCACACCCAACGCAAGCGCCGCCGACCACCGCTGTCCGGGCGTCAACTGGTCGCGCAATGCGAGCAGTCGGTCGTCGACTCCGGCGAGGGCGGCGCGCAGTCGGTTCACGGCACGAAGAGGGGCTCGAACGACCCCAGCGCCTTCCAGCATTTGCAGTCAGCCGTCCATTGCACCGTGCGGTGTTGGTCGATGCCGTCGTGCTTGCCGGCGCCGAATGTCACGTCGCCGTGGACCCCCATCGTCACGCCTTGCAACTGTTCCAACTGGGTCACCACGCTGGCCGGCGTGAGCCCTCGACCCGCACCGCGCAACGCCTGAATGACAAGGCGGGCGTCGTCGCAGCCCTTGTTGAGACCGACGTACTCGGCTTCCCTCGCGTTCGGATCAATTCGCTTTCCGGACAAGCGCTCGTAGTCGCCGAGACACGCGTCGGCTTCCGCCGGCGTCGGCAGCCCGGCCTTCCACTCGCCGTAGCGCATGCCGCTCATCCCGAACGTGCCGTCGAACTGCTCCGCGGGGTACGTCGACGTCGCCGTGTTGGTGGTGCCCGAGAGGTAGTCGTTCTCGAGATAGGCGGGGCGGTACGCCTGGGCTTGGGCCTGCTGCATGAACCCCGCCTTCGACGTGAACAACATGGCGACGTCGACGCCTGCGGTCCGGAACCGCTGCACGGCGAGGGCATCGGCCGGGCCGCCCAAGTTCTGCGTCGTGGTCTGCTCCGCGGCCAGCGCGTAGCCCAATCGGTTGAGCTCGGCCTTGATCGTTCGGTCCATCAGGTCGCGCGTGACGGCGTCGTCGAAGTAGTAGAGCCCGACCTTCTTGCCCGTCAGTGCACCGCGGTTGTGGGCCCAGTGGACGTAGTTCCGCAGCGTGCGGCCCAACGATGGCTGGAGCGTGAACAGGTAGGGCGCTGCTCGCTGGAACACGTCGTCGGGCGGCGCGTCGGACGTGACGAGCAGCGTGCGGAACTCGCGGCTCACGCACTCGATCCCGGCGTTGAAGGTGCTGTCGGCGATGACCATGAACACGTTCTCGTCCTGCACGAGGCCCTTGCACGCGGCGCGTTGCTCTTCTGGGGAGAGGGGTCCATACGAGCGGTACACGAACTCGACGTCGCGGCCGTTGATCGGGACGAGGCCTCTCTGTCGCCACCCGTCGAGGATCGATTCGAAGTGTTGACGGCGGTCGCCGTTGTCGAACGCCGGCCCCAGCGTCTTCAGCGCGCCGAGTTCGAGCAGCGCGATACCGATACGGATCTTGTCGTCGGTGACACCCCGCACCGGACCGTCGGCGCTCGCAATGTCGCCGGCCTCGCCCGACGTGGCGGATGCCGACGATCCGCCCGCCACGCCACCAGCACCACCGCCCCCGGCCGACAGCGCGCCGGCCTGCTGGCCGGTCGGCGCTCCGCCTTGGGCCGGCGCGAGCGCCCCGCTGCCGGCGATCCCGCCGCTGGCGCGAACGGAGTTCGATCCGCGTGCGGGTATCAGGAGCGCGGCGACGAGCACGCCCGCGGCGAACCCGACCACCACACCGAGCAGCGCGCCGCCGCGTTCGTCGCGTGTGGTCGCGGTCATCCCACCCACAGGGGCTCGAATTCCCCTTGCGCCCGCCAGCATTTGCAACTCGCCGCCCACTGAACTGTTCGCTGCTGGTCACCACCGTCGTGCTTGTCGGGCGCGAACGACACCGGGGCGTATCGCGTGAGCGGCACGCTGCGCATGGTCTCGACGCCGGCGATCCAGGACTCCGTGGTGAGGTTGCGACCTGCCTCGCGCAGTCCGTGCAGCAGCACCTTGCCCTCGTCGCATCCCATCAGGATGTAGGACCACACCGCCGTCTCCGGCGTGGTCTTCTTGCCCGTTGCCTGCTCGTAGTTCGCGATGCAGGCGTCGCCGTCCTCGCCGAGAGGCAGCCCGACCGGCGTCTCACCTACTCTCCGTCCGGTCATTCCAAGCGTGCCGTCGAACTCGTCGGCGGGGTAGTTCGACGTCGTCGTGTCGCTGGTACCGAACTCGTTGTCGCTCTCGAGGAAGAGGGGCTTGTAGCCCTGGGCTTTCGCGGCTTGGAGGAATCCGGCTTTCGACGTGAACAGCAACGCGACGTCCACGCCCGCGTCGCGGAACCGCTGCACGGCCACGGCGTCCTGCGGTCCGCCGAGGCTCTGCGTCGTCGAGTGCTCCGCCGCGATCGCGTAGCCGAGGCGACTGAGCTCGGCTCTGATCGTCTTGTTCATCAGGTCGCGCGTGACACCGTCGTCGAAGAAGTAGATGCCGATCTTCTTGCCGGCGAGCGCGCCACGATGGTGCGCCCAGTTGACAAAGTTGCGCAGGTGACGGCTCTTCGAGGCGCTGAGGCTGAAGAGCATCGGGTTGCTGCGGGCGAAGATGTCCTCGTTGGGGCCGTCAGACGTGATCAGTGGTGTGTGGAATTCGCGCGCGACGCATTCGCCGCCTATCTCGAAGTAGGCGACGCCGACGACGGCGAACGCCTTGTCGTCGCTCACCGCGCCTCGGCAGGCCGCCCGCTGCTCGTCGGTGTTCAGGACGTTGTACGTCCGGAACTTCAGCTCGATGTCGCGGCCGTTCACGGGCAGCAGGCCGTCGCGTCGCCAGCCGTCGATCATCACGCGCCACTGCTCGGGCGGGTCACCGTTGTCGTAGGACGGTCCCAACGCCTTGAGCGCGCTGATGTCCGGATAGGTCACGGCGATGGTCACCTTGTCGTCCGTCACGCCCACCACGGGTCCAGAGGGACCGGCACCAGCACCGGCCGGTGTCAACGCGCCGCCGCCGCCGGCATCGGTCCCGCCTCCGCCTGCTGTTCCGGTACCTCCCGACGCCGTGGCGGCGCCCGGCTGACCGCCGCCCGCGACGCCGCCGGGGACGTTCCCCGAGGTGGCATTCACATTGCCGGTCGTGGTTCTCCCTGGGCCGGTGGCCGCGACGGAGTTCGTCTCCTGCTGCCGCTTCGGCACGACGAGGGCAGCAACGAGCAGGCCCGCGACGAACCCGAGCACGATCCCGAACAGCGTGCCGTTCTTGCGGATCGGCTTCATCGGGCACCTCTCGACGTGGCCATGCCGCCCGACCGGGCGATCACCTGTTCATCAGTACCGAGGTAGGCGGCGACCACCGCGGGGTCGTCGCGCAGCACCGACGGCGGACCCTCGGCGATCACCTGGCCGGCGGCGAGGACGTACAGCCGGTCGACCAGTCCCATGATCAGCGGGATGTCGTGTTCGATCACCACGATGGTGGCCTCCAGATGGTCTCGGATCTCTCGCAGCACAGGCTGGAACGCTTCTACTTCGCGCTGGGCGATGCCCGCGGTCGGCTCGTCGAGGAGGAGTAGTCGGGCGCCCAGCCCCACCATGCAGCCCAACTCGGCGAGCCGCCGGGTGCCGGTCGACAACTCCGCCACGTGCAGGTCGGCAACCGCGCCGAGCCCGAGCAGGTCGACGAGTTCGTCGGCGCGCAGGGTCTTGGTCCGCTCTGCCAGGCGCGACGGCGGCAGGCCGAGTATCGACGGCACGATCTCGGAGCGTTCCTTCGTCTCGAGTGCGATCTTGAACGTGTCCCGCAGAGACAGCTCGCCGAACAGTCGCGCCTGTTGGAACGTGCGCCCCATGCCCAGCGCGGCGCGGTCCTCTGGGCGTAGCCGAGTGACGTCGGTGCCGTCGAGGAGCACGCGGCCCTCGTCGGGCCGGAGTTGTCCGGACAGAACGTCGAACAGCGTCGTCTTGCCGGCGCCGTTGGGGCCGACGAGCCCGACGATCTCTCCCGCGCCGGCGCGCACGTCGACATGGTCGACGGCGACGATGCCGCCGAAACGCACGACCACGCGTTCGGCCACCAGTTCGGCGGGCGCGGCGTCGTCGGCCGGTTCCAGGCGAGGACGGGTGACGACCGGTGGTGCGGGCGGCGGGCCTCCCGCCACTCGCGTGAGGACCCGATCGCG
>JBEEGD010000428.1:0-6763 GCA_041166685.1 Acidimicrobiaceae bacterium
CGACGTGACGCTGCCAAATCGCGCGCCCGTCGCCTTCCTCAGGGTCGTTGCTGTGCGCCTTGCTGAGCTGGTCGAGGAACTGTTCGACCGGGGGGTGCTCATCGATCTCGCCGAGCAGGTCGATCAGGCGAGCGGCGTACCGCAGCACCTGCACGGTTTCGATGCCGGCAAGGTCGTTGAAGAACCAACCGCACGACGTGTACATGAGCTGCGAGTGGCGCTGCGCTTCGAGCAGCGTCAGCGCGACGACGTCATCCGGTTGGTCCCCGCGGTGCTCGTCCAAGAACTCATCGATGGAACGCCGGCCCAGGATCACGTCGATGTAGGCGTCGCGTGCGGCCCACGGATCGCGCAGAACCTGCCATCCTCGGCGCTCGAACACCGCGCGGCCGTGATCGCTCAGGACGTCGAGAGCGGCTCGCAGCGGTGCCCTCCACGCTTGGTTCCAGTCGGGCGCGCCGCCGGTGCTGCACCCACAGTCGTCCATCCATCGACGCACGCCGTGCGCGCATGACCAGGCGCTCTCGCGGATTCGTACCTCGTGGGTCGGGGGCACCTCATCGACAAGAGTCGCGGTGTTGAGCACTCGGACGCCGGCTCGCGACGCCTCGTGGGTGAACGCGTAGGCGAGGGCTCGATCGGCGAACTTGTGGTGGTGACCGAACGTCTCGCCGTCAGTTGCGACGACCACCGGAGTGCCGTCCGCGGCAGCATCGACGACTCGACGCACCAGCTCTTGGCTGGACAGCCCGGTCAGCCCGAACGCGAGATCGTGCGAGATCGGCCCGTCGTAGAACACGAGATCCAGGTAGCGATCACGGTCGTCCGGGTGGAACCAGCGATGGGGAGGCCCGGTGGAGACCGAGCCGTCTGACACATCGATCCACTCCTCATCGGCAGCGTCGAGCGGCCGAACCGCGACCGCTTGATTCGGCGCCAAGATCGTGAAACGCACGCCCTCTTCGACGAGGACGCGCAAGACGTTGTCGTTCACCGCGGTCTCCGGGAGCCACAGCCCCGTCGCCCGTCGCCCGAAGCGGTGTTCGAAATCGGCCATCCCCCAGCGGACCTGGGTGCGCACGTCGCGCTCACCGGCGAGCGGCAAGATCAGATGGTTGTACGCCTGGGCCATGGCGCCGCCCCGGTCACGATCGGCGTCGAGGATGCGGTCGTACACATCGACGGCGTGGGTCTCGAGCCACGACATGAGCGTCGGCCCGATGTTGAACGACAAGTGGGCGTAGTTGTTGACGATGTCGGTGACGAGACCGTGCTCGTCGAGCACACGCGCCCAACCGTTCGGCCGGTAGCACTCCGCGGTGATGCGCTCGTTCCAGTCGTGGAACGGCGCGGCGGAAGGTTCCGCGGCGACCTCCTCGGTCCAGGGATTCTCGCGTGGCGGTTGGTAGAAGTGCCCGTGGATCACGAGCCGCACGTCACCCATCGGCCGAGAGGCTACGAACTTGGGGTGGCAAGCGGGGCTATGACACCGCTATCCACCCCAAGTTCGGATGGGGGTGTCAGGCGGGGGCGAACCAGGCGACGCCGAGGGGCGGCATCGTCACCGCCACCGACTGCGGATGCCCGTGCCAACCCACGTCGTCCGTCCACACCTCGCCGTTGACCACACCGCTGCCACCGAACTCCGTGGCATCGGTGTTGAGCACCTCGACCCACCGGCCCGCGACTGGTAGGCCGAGTCGGTACCCGTGACGGGGCACGGGGGTGAGGTTGGCGATACAGGCGAGCGGACGGGCCCCGCCGTGCGGATCGAAGCGTAGGAACGAGTACACGCTCTGATCAGAGTCGTTCGCGTCGATCCACGCGAACCCGTCAGGCGTGAAGTCGGCGGCGTACAACGCGGGCTCGGCCGCCTCCACCGCGTTGAGCGATCGCACCAGGGACTGCATCCCGCGGTGCATCGGGTCCTCGAGCAGATGCCAATCGAGACTGCGGGTCTCCGCCCATTCGCGCTCCTGCGCGAACTCGCCTCCCATGAAGAGCAGTTGCTTTCCGGGATGGGCCCACATCCATGCGAAGAGGGCTCGGAGGTTGGCGAATTTCTGCCAGCGATCACCGGACATCTTCTCCAGCAACGAGCCCTTGAGGTGCACGACCTCGTCGTGGCTGAGGGGCAGCACGAAGTTCTCGCTCCACGCGTACATCAACCCGAACGTGAGGTCGTGGTGGTGGTAGCGGCGGAAGACCGGGTCGAGAGAGAAGTACGCGAGCGTGTCGTGCATCCAACCCATGTTCCACTTGTGGGCGAAGCCGAGACCGCCGAGGTGCACGGGGCGCGACACACCCGGGAACGCGGTGGATTCTTCTGCGATCGTGAGCACCCCAGGGCAGCGCCCGTAGAGCACCGTGTTGACCTCT
Source organism: Acidimicrobiaceae bacterium (assembly GCA_041166685.1). Lineage (GTDB taxonomy): Bacteria > Actinomycetota > Acidimicrobiia > Acidimicrobiales > JACDCH01 > DASUCS01. The sequence goes on from JBEEGD010000428.1 coordinate 2,380, forward strand.
TGAAGGAAGTGAATCGCCTCGAGGTTCTCACGTCCACCGAACTCGTTCGGCACCCACTCGCCCTCCTCGCGCGAGTAGTCGAGGTAGAGCATCGACGCGACCGCATCCACGCGCAGCCCGTCGATGTGGAACTCCTCGACCCAGTACAGCGCGTTGGCCAGCAGGAAGTTGCGGACCTCGTGACGGCCGAAGTTGAACACGAGCGTGCCCCAGTCGGGCTGCTCACCCTGTCGCGGGTCGGCGTGTTCGTACAACGCGGTTCCGTCGAAGCGAGCGAGCGCCCACTCATCCTTCGGGAAATGGGCCGGAACCCAGTCCACGATCACACCGATGCCCTTCTTGTGGAGGGCTTCGACGAGCACACGGAAATCGTCCGGCGACCCAAACCGCGACGTCGGCGCGTAGTACGACGACACCTGATAGCCCCACGAGCCGCCGAACGGATGCTCGGCCACCGGCATCATCTCGACGTGCGTGAAGCCGAGATCGACGAGATAGTCCGGCAGCTGGTCGGCGAGCTCGAGGTACGTGAGCGGGCGGTCACCGTTCTCGGGCTTGTGCCGCCACGAACCGAGATGCATCTCGTAGGTCGAGATCCGTTGGTTGATGGTGTCGGTGCTCGAACGAAGGGTGAGCCACTCGTCGTCGCTCCACTCGTGGTGCGAGACCGTGACGATCGACGCGGTGCCGGGTGGTGTCTCCGCCAGCTGGGCCATCGGATCGGCCTTCAGCCGAAGCTTTCCGTCCGCCCCGACGACTTCGAACTTGTAACGCGCACCAGGCTCGACCCCGGGGATGAACAGCTCCCATACGCCGGACGAGCCCATCGAGCGCATCGGGTGCACACGGCCGTCCCAGAGGTTGAAGTCGCCCACCGTCCGAATCGCACGAGCCGATGGAGCCCACACCGCGAACGCCGTGCCCGCGCTCCCCTCGTGCACCCGGTGGTGCGCACCGACGACCTCCCACAGCCGCTCGTGCCGTCCCTCACCGATCAGGTAGATGTCGACATCACCCAGCGTGGGCCAGAAGCGGTACGGATCATCCACCGTGAGGACGGTGCCGTCCGGATAGTGCACCTCGATCTCGTAGGCCCCGAGGGATTCGGGCACCCTGGCCTCGAACAGTCCCGCCTCGTGGACCTTCTTGGCCTTCACGCCCGCAACGACCACGGACGATGCTCCCGGCCGCCATACCCGCACGATCCCGCCGTGGTGACCCAGGAAGTCGTGGGGGTTTCGGTGCTCGCCTTTGACGATGGCCTCGACCTCGGCCGCGAGCAATCGGCGCGTCATGGAATCGGATGCAACCACATGTTCGGGCTACCCGCGCTGCGCAGCTAGCAGACGGCTCACGGCTTCGAGCGGGATGCGCACCCACTCGGCGCGGTGCGCGAGCTCGTAGCCGACCTCGTACACAGCTTTCGCCAAGATGAACGCGTTGAGCACGATCTCACGATCACGCGAGCTGACGGGCAACAGGTCATCAATGCCTTCCGTGTCGAAGTAACCCTGGCGGAACGCATCAGCCACGTGCTGTTCCCAACGCCCTCCGAGTGCACGCAGTTCGTCTTCGTCGGCGGCATCGCCCCGCTCGGCCAGCGCGACCTCGGCTGCGTAGTGGAACGAGCGCAGCATCCCCGCGACGTCTCGCAGGGGCGACGACGGCTGCCGCCGTTCCTCGAGCGGCAGCGCGGGCTCGCCCTCGAAGTCGAGGATGTACCAGCCCGAGTCAGTGCGCATCGTCTGCCCGAGGTGGTAGTCGCCATGAATGCGAATGGACTTCCCGGGGTCGTCGATCGACCGCAGGGTGTCGTAGACCTCGGCGATCGCCTTCGCATCAAGCGCACGGGCTCGCGAATGCGCAAGGTTGGCCACCATGGTGTCGGCCCACTTCTTGGGCTCGCCGTCGCCGGCGCCGAAGGCCTCGGCCAGCTTCAAGTGCATCTCGGCAGTGATCTGGCCAAGACGGCAGGCTTCGGGGCCGAAGTCTCCGCCCGACTCCGCGGGATCGAGACGGCTGTCGTACACATCGCGCAGCGACGTGAGTGCGAGTTGCCACCCTTCCGTGCCACCCTCGAGGAAGGTGCGGACGACGGCCAGATCGATTCCGTCGCGCCGCCACGTCGCCACTGGCGCGCTGATGTGGGTGAAGCCGACGCGCGCGAGTGCTTCAGTGACCTCGACATCGGGGTTGGGTCCGTCTGCGAGCCGGCGGAACATCTTCATGATCAGTCGCTCGTCATAGACGACCGACGTGTTCGACTGCTCGACGTTGAGCGAGCGCACGCGCTGGACGTGCTCGTTCGGAGCGATCTGCTCGAGGAACGCGAGCGCAAGGTCAGGATCCACGAGCGCGTCGTATGCGAGCGCCACCCCTTGAGTGGTCTCGACATCGCCCAGGAAGCCTCGGCCTTTGCCCTCGAGGAAGCGCTCGGTCTGGTCGAGCGGACGCAACCCGACCGGGGCCTGATACCGAGCCACGCCGTCGTCCGCGAACTGCGCGTCGACCACCATCCAGATCAGCGCCGGCCACTCCGCCTTCCAGATCTCGAACGCGGAGATCTCCACTCCTACGAGTTCGAGGTCGTTCGCTCCGTACCAACGCTGGCGGACGAGGAAGTCCGGCAACAGCGTGGCGAGGTCCGCGGGCTCGATCATTGGTCGAGCCCTGGTTCGACGAGCGTGAACCAGTAGAAGCCGTACGGCGGCAGCGTGACGAAGTACGGCAGGTCGCCGATGGGCGGGAAGGGCACCCGTCCCAACGATTCGATCGGGACCTTGCCGGCGTAGTGCGGCAGCATCAACTCGACGGGCTGCGCGAAACGGCTGAGGTTGTTCACGCACAACACGATGTCTTCCTTGCCGTCCTCGGTCCGCTGGTGGCGCACGTAGGCCAGCACAGAAGGGTTCTCGGTCGACAGCACCTCCAGCTCGCCCATACCGAGCACCGGGTGCTCTCGCCGCACGGCGAGCATGCGGCGCACCCAGTGCAGGAACGAGCTCGGGTTGCGGGTTTCGCCTTCGACGTTGACCGCTTGATAGCCGTAGACGGGATCCATGAGCGGCGGGAGGTACAACTGCGCGAAGTCGGCTTTGCTGAAGCCGGCGTTGCGGTCGGGTGTCCACTGCATCGGCGTACGCACGCCGTCGCGGTCGCCCAGATAGATGTTGTCGCCCATGCCGATCTCGTCGCCGTAGTACAGGACAGGGCTGCCGGGCATCGAGAACAGCAGCGCGTGGAACAACTCGGCGATGCGGCGGTCGTTGTCGATCAACGGGAACAGCCGCCGGGCGATGCCGATGTTGCGCCGCATGAGCGGGTCCTTGGCGTATTCGGAGTACATGTAGTCGCGCTCTTCGTCCGTCACCATCTCGAGCGTGAGCTCGTCGTGGTTGCGCAGGAAGATCCCCCACTGACAGCCATCAGGGATCGCCGGCGTCTGCGCCAGGATCTCGGTGATCGGATACCGCTGCTCGCGCCGAACCGCCATGAACATGCGTGGCATCAACGGAAAGTGAAAGCACATGTGGCATTCGTCGCCGTCGCCGAAGTACTCGACGACGTCGGCCGGCCACTGGTTGGCCTCGGCCAGCAGGACGCGACCGGGAAACTCGACGTCGACGGTTTGGCGAACGCGCTTCAAGTAGTCGTGCGTTTCCGGAAGGTTCTCGCCGTTGGTGCCATCGCGCTCGAACAGATAGGGAACGGCATCGAGACGGAACCCGTCGAGCCCGAGGTCGAGCCAGAACCGCACCACGTCCAACATGGCTTCTTGCACCGCAGGGTTGTCGAAGTTGAGGTCGGGCTGGTGGTGGAAGAAGCGATGAAAGTAGTACTGCTCGCGCACCGGATCGAACGTCCAGTTCGACGTCTCGGTGTCGACGAAGATGACCCGCGCGTCGGGATACCGGGAGTCGTCGTCGGACCAGACATACCAATCAGCGCGCTCGTTCGTGCGCGACAACCGACTCTCCTGGAACCACGGGTGCTGGTCGCTCGTGTGGTTCATCACGAGGTCGGCGATGATGCGCATCCCTCGCCGGTGGGCCTCGTCGATCAGCAACGCGGCATCCTTCACGTCGCCGTACGCCGGCAACACGGTGAAGAAGTCGCTGATGTCGTAGCCGCCGTCGCGCAAGGGTGATTGGTAGAAGGGCAGCAGCCAGAGGCAGTCGACGCCGAGCCATTCGAGGTAGTCGAGCTTCTCGGTGAGACCGCGCAAGTCGCCGGTACCGTCGCCGTTCGAGTCGTTGAACCCGCGGGTGAGCACCTCGTAGAAGACGGCGCGCTGGAACCAGCGGGAGTCGCTGAAGTCGATCGGTCCCGGCATTACTCCGCGTTCCCCGGCCACGCAGGCCGCGCTTGGCCGCTCCTCCGCTGG
>JBEEGD010000429.1:0-30697 GCA_041166685.1 Acidimicrobiaceae bacterium
AGCCGTAGGTCGGCACCCCGAGCGCCATCCACGGTCGGCGCCAGATCGGCACGAACGCCGACCCTCGACGCGACCTGAGTTCCACGTCTCCTACAGGTTCCCAGCTCGCGCCAATTCGCTCGGCCAGGGGCGCAAGCTGCGCGTCGACGTCGGCGACGCTCCGAATGGCGAGCGCATGTACCGCGATGCCGGCGCTCACGAGCCGGTCGTGATCTTCGAGCCGGTTCTCCTCCTCGTCGACGACGACGAGGTCGGGTTCCAGTTCAACGATGGCGTCGATGTCGGGATCCTTCGTGCCCCCGACGGCTCGCAGCGACGGCTGCTCGCAGAACCGGGTGCACGCGATCGGGGTGATGCTCCATGCCAGCAAGGTCTCGGTCACCGACGGGACGAGGCTCACGACGCGCACGGGACAGCGTAGGAGATGATGGAGCCGTGACATTGGTGGGGTTGGTCACGGTGTTGTTCACCGACCTGGTCGACTCAACGCGCCTCGCGAACGAACTCGGGCCCGCCGCGGCCGATGAGCTCCGTCGCGCTCACTTCCAGTCGTTGCGCGAGGTGATCGCCACTCACGAGGGCCGCGAGGTGAAGAACACCGGCGACGGCCTCATGGTTGCGTTCGACCGCCCGTCGGATGGCGCGGCCTGCGCGGTCGATCTCCAGCGCCGAACCGAGCGATTCGGTCGCCACTCGCCGGATCGCCGCCTCGCCATTCGCATCGGTCTCGCAGTGGGCGAGGCGACGAGCGAGGACGGCGACTGGTTCGGTCCTCCCGTCGTTGAAGCCGCCCGCCTTTGCTCGGTCGCGGACCCGGGGCAGATCCTCGCGACGGAGGTCGTGCGCGTCTTGAGCGGCGGCCGCGGCGGACTGGACTTCGTCGGGCGGGGCCCAATGGCGCTGAAGGGCCTGCCGGATCCGGTCGCTGTCGTGGAAATCGCCTGGGCACCCGAGCCAGCGGAGATCAGTCTGCCCCCGCTGCTCGCCAGCCTCGGCGGGCCGTTCTTCGTTGGACGGGATCTGGAAGCTGAGACCTTGTTGTCCGCGTGGAAGGAGAGCCTCGAGGGCAAGCGACGCGCGGTGCTGGTCGCGGGTGAGCCGGGTGTGGGCAAGACGCGACTCGTACACGAGTTGGCCGTACGCGCGCAGGAAGGCGGGGCCACGATTCTGTACGGCCGCTGCGACGAAGAACTGGGACTGGCCTATCAACCCTTCGTCGAAGCGCTCGCGTACCTCGTGTCCACCTGCGAGCGCGACGTTCTCGATCGTCATGTCGCGGTGTTCGGTGGAGAGCTCACTCGCATCGTGTCCGAGCTCTCGCACCGCGTCGCGGGCGTTCCGGAACCTCTCCGGGCGGATCCCGAAATCGAGCGCCACCGGCTGTTCGAAGCCGTGGCCCATCTCTTGACCATCGCGGACGATGGTGAGGGCGTTGTCCTGATCCTCGACGACCTTCACTGGGCGGACAAAGGCAGCTTGCTTCTGCTTCGTCACCTCTTGCGTGTTGGCGATCCGATGGCACTGCTGCTCATCGGTACGTACCGGGACACTGACCTTGCTCGGACGCATCCGCTCGCGGAGATGCTCGCCGACTTCCGCCGTCAAGACGACGTGGACCGACTCATGTTGTCGGGGCTCGATGTCGCCGGCGTCGAAGCCTTCGTCGAAGCTGCCGCCGGCCAGCGGCTCAACGAGGATGGAATGTCGCTGGCCCGCGCCGTCCACGGCGAGACCGAGGGCAACCCGTTCTTCGTCGGACAGGTGTTGCGCCACCTCGCCGAAACCGGCGCGATCTTCCAGCGCGAGGGCCAGTGGTCCTTCGAGGGCGACGTGGCCCACCTCGGCATTCCCGAAGGCGTGCGCGAGGTGATCGGGCGTCGACTCAACCGCCTGCCCGAGGACGTCAACCGGGTGCTGCGCACGGCGGCTGTCATCGGCCGCGAGTTCGACCTTCGGCTCGCGGCCGAGGTCGACGACGTGACGGAGGACGATGTGGTCGACGCGCTCGAAGCGGCGGTCGAAGCCCGGCTCGTTTCCGAGGTTCCTTCGAAGCCGGACCACTTCATGTTCGCCCACGCGCTCGTTCGCGAGTCGCTGTACGACGAGTTGAGCACGAGCCGTCGAACCCGTTTGCACAAACGCATCGGTGAAGCACTCGAACGGCGGCCGCAACCACCCTTGGCTGCGCTGGCGCATCACTTCTGCGAAGCCGCGGCGATGGGCGACGTGGACAAGGCCGCGGAGTACGCGGGGCGGGCCGGCGATGAGGCGCTGGCGGCCCTGGCCCACGACGACGCGAGAACCCACTTTGGGCGAGGCATTGACGTTCTCGACGAAGCCGGGGTTCGCTCCGGCTCAACGCGGGTCGAGCTGTTGCTGGGGTTGGCCGAGGCCCGAGACCGCGCGGGAGAGATCGAGGACGCCCGCCACTTGGCGGAGACAGCAGCTGCGGTCGCGAGAGACCTCGACGATCCCGAGCTGTTCGGGAGAGCCGCACTGAAGACGGGGGTGGGGGTGCCGTCGATGGTCAACGAGACCGGCGCGCAGCTGGTCGCCGAGGCGTTGGAGCGGCTGGACCTCGGCGACAGCGCGCTACGTTCGCTCCTCCTTTCCCGGCTGGCCCGGGCGACGGTCGGCCCGCTTCATCACGCACGTCGACGCGAATTGAGCGCGGAGGCGTTGGCCATCGCGCGACGAGTGGGCGACGAACGAACGCTCGTCGAAGCACTCGCTACTCATCACGACGCCAGCTGGGAGCCAGCGAATGTCGAGGAACGCCTGGCGCTGGCCGACGAGATGGTCGAGGTCGAGAGCTCACAAGCAACCAGTTTCGGCCACGTGTACCGATGGGGCGATTACTACGAACTCGGTGACATCGACGGCACGCGCCACGCGCTGGCCGCGTACGAAGCTCACGGCCTGCGCACCCGCGAGCGTGGAGCGGTCACGTGGACCCAGCTGTGGCACACGAGCCTCGACCTGTTCGCGGGACGGTTGGCCGATGCCGAAACGAAGCTCATGGGGTGGTTTGCCGATCATCGTGGGATCAACGAGGACCTCGCCTTGGCGAGCTTCGGAGTGCAGTTCTTCGCGCTGCGCAGGGATCAGGGGCGCTGCGAAGAGGTCGAACCTCCGATCAGGGCGCTGGCCGAGGAGCATCCCGAGAACGCCGGGTGGCGGTGTGGCTTGGCGATGCTCATGACCGAGCTCGACCGCGCCGAGGAAGCCCTCGCGCTGTTCGAGGGGCTCGCGGCGGATGGCTTCGTCGTTGCCACCGAGGACCCAGTCGGGTTCACCCTGAACGTCTCGCTTCTCGCGGAGACCTGCGCCTACCTTCGCGACGGCGAGCGGGCCGCGTTGCTGTACGACCGTCTGGCACCGTACGCAGGACGCAACATCGTGGTGGGCTTCGGCCAGGCCGCCATTGGCGCGGCAACCCGGTACATCGGGCTTCTTGCCGCGACGATGGAGCAGTGGGACGAGGCCGAGTCGCACTTCGAGGACGCACTGGCCATGAACGAGCGCATGGGCGCGAGGCCATGGCTGGCCCGCACTGCGTACGACTATGCGCGCATGCTGCAGATCGCCGGCAGGCCCGCCCGAATACCCGAGCTCACGGCCCGTGCGTCCGCGCTCGCGGAGGACATCGGCATGCCGGTGCTAGCCCGGCGCGTGGCTGCGCTGCGCGCCTGAATCACTCAAGCGGTCCGCCATCGCGAGGGGCAGCCATGCTCTGCGTGTCTGGCTGCCTCAGCGTGCTGCGGTCTGCGACTCGTAGGCTGTGTCGATGCACGACCCCAGACATCGGTTCGCGATCGAGTTCTGCGTCCCCTGAAATTACGTACCACGGGCCGTCGGTCTGACGGACGAACTCCTCACTGGGTGGGCGCCGATCATTGAGGACATCGAGCTGGTTCCGTCCTCGAAGGGACGATTCGAAGTCACGCTCGACGGAGAGCTGATCTTCTCGAAGGCGTCACTGGGTCGCCACGCCGACCCAGGCGAGATCGTCGAGATCGTGCGCGAACGCATCGGCGCGGAGATTCGGCGCGACTGATCCCGATTCTCGCGCCGGGTACGATCACCGGGCTCGGCGCGAACCAGGGGGACTAGTGCACGACGAGCGGGGACCATCGGGCGACTCGGTCGCCTCGCTCGCAGCCACCGTCTTGGACGAGGAGGCCGCTCGTCAGGCCGCGCAGGAACGAGCGCGCGAACAGGTCATTTTTCCCGACGACCTCTTGCCCGGGGTCAACGCGGAGCAGTTGACATTGCGCCAGGGACTGCGCACGGGCGGCTGGCTCATGTTCATCGTGCTGACGGCGATCGTGTCGCTGGACGAGCTCGAGGGCGCGGCCATCTACGTGCTCGCACCCGAGATCCGGCGCACATTCGGGATCAGCGAAGGAACGATCGTCTTCATCGGAACGGCATCGGCCGCGTTCTTCGTCCTCGGTGCGGTTCCGATGGGCTGGCTCGCCGACCGCGTCAAACGCGTCCCGATTGTCGGCTTCGCGGCCATCTTCTTCGGCATCTTCGTGCTCGCCTCCGGCTTCGCGCTGAATGCGTTCATGCTCTTCTGGACCCGATTCGCGACGGGCATCACCAAGGCGAGCACGATCACCGTGCACAACTCGCTGGTCGCGGACGCCTATCCGATCAACGTGCGCGCCCGAATGTCGGCCGCCATGCAGGGCGGCGCTCATCTGATCGGCATCCTCAGCCCGGTGCTCGTCGCGGCGATCGCAGGTTGGGCGGGTGGCGCCGAAGGTTGGAGATGGGCGTGGTACGCGCTGGGGATCCCGGTGACGATCGTGGCCATCGGCGCGTTTTTCATGAAAGAACCGCCGCGCGGTCAATACGAGAAGCAACACGTGCTCGGTGAGGTCATCGAGGAGCAGACGCCCGCGCCGATCTCAATGGAGGCGGCGTTCGCTCGGCTGAAGAAGATCGCGACGATCCGCACGGTGCTCATCGCCTTCTGCGCGCTGGGCTTCGGCCTGTTCAGCCAAGGCACGCTGTCGTCGCTGTATCTCGAGAAGAACCTGCACGTGACCGACGCGTTCGATCGCGGGCTGTTGCTCAGCCTCAGCGGCATCGCCGCGCTCCCGATCCTCCCGTTCGTGGCGAAGTACTTCGACAAGGTGTACCGGCAGAACCCCGCCAAGGCGCTGGCCATCGTCGGCGCGCTCATCACGCCATCTGCCATCTTCACGCCGCTGCAATTCTCCGTGAACAGTCGGGCCTGGTTCGTGGTCCTCGGCATCCCGCAGTCGGTGCTCATCACTTCGGCGTTCGCCATGGTCGGCCCCGTGCTCTACGCCGTGGTGCCGTATCGGTTGCGGGGTATGGGCTCGTCGCTCACCACGATGTACATCTTCTTCATCGGCGGCTTCCTGGGCGGCGTCATCGCCGGCTTCTTCACCGACGCAATCGGGACCCGCGGGACGGTCATCGCCCTCGGCGTGCCGACGAGCATCATCGGCGGGCTCATGCTGATGAACGGGGCACGATTCATTCGCAACGACTTGTCGCTCGTTGTTGCGGAGTTGCTCGAGGAACAAGAGGAGCACAACAAGCGCAGCGGCGACGGCTCGCCGCCGCCAGTGCTCCAAGTCGCAGACATCGACTTCTCGTACGGACCGGTGCAAATCCTCTTCGACGTGAACTTCGAAGTCGTGCGCGGCGAGACATTGGCTTTGCTGGGCACGAACGGCGCCGGAAAGTCGACGATCCTTCGCGTGATCAGCGGCCTCGGCGTGCCCGAACGCGGTGTCGTTCGCCTCAACGGACAGAACGTCACGTACGTGACGCCGGAGATGCGGGCCCGCATGGGCATCGTCCAGCTGCCAGGAGGGAAGGGCGTCTTCGGGAACCTCACCGTTGGTCAGAACTTGGCCGTGAGCGCCCGCCTCCACACGAGTTCGCGAGCCGAGATCGAAGCGAAGGTCGACCGGGTCTACGAGATGTTTCCGGAGCTCGCCGCGCTTCGAAAGCAGTTGGCTTCGAACCTCTCGGGCGGACAGAACCAGATGCTCGCCCTCGGCCGTGTGCTGCTGCACGAACCGGAGATCCTCCTGATCGACGAGCTGTCGCTCGGCCTCGCGCCCATCGTGGTGCAACGATTGCTGGCCACCATCGAAGAGCTGAAGGCTCGCGGCCAGACGATGCTCATCGTCGAACAGTCGCTCAATGTCGCGCTCTCCGTAGCGGACCGCGCCATCTTCCTGGAAAAAGGCGAGGTTCGTTTCGAGGGTGCTGCTCGTGATCTCCTCGAGCGCAACGATCTGGTTCGCGCCGTGTTCTTCGGTTCCGAGGGCGGCTAGTGCAGCTCGCCGCGGTCTTCACGTGGAATCTGCTCGTCATCGGATCGATCCGCGGGCTCGTCATCGCGCTCGTCGCCATGGGAATCGTGTTGGTCTACCGGTCGACCCGCGTCATCAACTTTGCGGTCGGCGACCTCGGCGTCCCCGCCGCCGCGTTGCTGGGCGTGATGGCGGGCGCCCATGGCTGGCCGTACTGGCCCGCCCTCATCGGGGCCTTGATCGTCGGCACCTTGGCCGGCGCGCTCGTCGAGCTGTCGGTCGTGCGACGGTTGTTCCGCGCCCCGCGGGTGATCATGCTCGTCGCCACCATCGGCGTCGCCCAACTCGCTCAGGCGATCACGCTCGCGCTACCGGAGTACCGCACCGGTTCCTTGCAGACCGCCTTCCCAAGCCCGTTCACCGGCGAGTGGGATCTCCCGGGGGACGTCGTACTCAAGGGCGGCCAACTGATGGCCCTGGTCGTCGTCCCCATCATCACCGTCGCGCTCTGGTGGCTGCTCGGGCACACGGCATTCGGAGAGTCGGTCCGGGCGTCCGTCGGGAACCCCGATCTCGCTCGGCTGACCGGCATCAACCCCAAGATGGTGTCGACCGCGGTGTGGGCCATCAGCGGGTTCCTCTCGGCGATGTCGGTGATCCTCATTGCCACCGACACGGGGTCGTCGGATCTCGTTTCGATCGGGCCCAACACCCTGCTGCGCGGTCTCACCGCTGCCCTCGTCGGCCGGATGGTGTCCTTCCCCAAGGCCGTGATCGCAGCGGTGGCCATCGGAGTCGTCGATCAACTGTTGTTCTTCAACTTCACGAGCGAGACCGGGCTCGTGCAGTTCGTCCTGTTCATCGCCGTCGTTGCGCTCGTGGCCCGACGGTCGCGCGCCGTCGACATGAGCACCGAGAGCTTCCAGTTCGCGCCCCGCCATCACGTCGTGTCCGATCGTCTGCGTGACATCTGGTGGGTGCGACGCCTCCCCGCGATGGTTGCGCTGCTCGGGCTGGTGTTTGCGATCGCGCTTCCACAGATCTTCACCGAGTCGGCCAAGCACTTTGCATATGCACAAGTGCTCGGATTCGCGATCTGCGCCGTTTCCGTGACGGTGTTGACCGGCTGGGCGGGCCAGCTGTCCCTGGGTCAGATGGCCTTCGCGGGGATCGGCGCGCTCAGCGCGGCGACGATGGTGCGGGGCGCCGACTTCACGCTCGGCGTCGGGAGCGTCCACCTCGTCGACGGCACCATCCCGAGCCTGCCATTCGGTTGGGCGCTCCTTCTGGGAGCCGTGGTCGCCTGTGCGACTGCGACCATCATCGGGGTGAGCGCGCTACGCGTGCGCGGTCTCATGCTGGCGGCCAGCACGCTCGCGTTTGCGATCGCCGCGCAGGTGTACGTGTTCCGGCAGCCGATCCTCTCGCTCGGACGCCAGAACGTTCGATTGCCGCGCGACGACATCGGGCCGTTCACCCTCACCGATCGCAACCTCGGCTACTACTACTTCTCCTTAGCGGTGTTGGTCCTCGTCATGATCGTCGTCGGACGGCTTCGGCGGAGCGGCATCGGCCGCACGATCATCGGCGTTCGCGAGAACGAGCACGCCGCCGAAGCGTTCACGGTCTCACCGACGAAAGCGAAGCTCACGGCCTACGCGCTCGCGGGTTTCGTTGCCGGGTTGGGTGGGGCGATCCTCGGCGGTCTCGTCGTGACCATTGGGTACAACACGAGCTTGTTTCGAGTACAGGACTCCTTTGCGATTGTCGCAATGGCGGTGATCGGTGGCATCGGCAGCAGCGCGGGCGCGGTCGTCGGCGCGGCATGGGTGGTCGGTCTCCCCGCGTTCTGGCCCGACAACGATCTGGTGCCGTTGTTCACGTCCAGCATCGGGCTCTTGCTGATCCTGCTGTACATCCCCGGCGGGTTCACCCAGATCACCTACTGGCTCCGCGACCAGCTGTTGCAGCGACTCGAACGCCGGCTGGGCCCGGCCGCGCCGAAGGCAACGGTGGACCCGCCGACGTCGTTGGCACTGGCCGTTGCGACCGACCGAACCGACACCAACGACGACGGCAGCGCGCTCTCCGCGCATGGCGTGCGGGTCGCGTTCGGAGGCGTGGTAGCCGTGGACGGGGTCGATCTGCGCGCGATGCCGGGCCAAGTCGTCGGGCTCATCGGGGCCAACGGCGCCGGAAAGTCGACACTGTTGAACGCCATCGGCGGATTCGTGCCGTCAGAGGGCCGCGTCGAGCTTTTCGGCAGCGACATCACCAAGATGACCGCGAGTCGCCGCGCCGGACGCGGTCTGGGCCGAACGTTCCAAGCCGCGTTGCTGTTTCCTGAGCTGACCGTTCGCGAGGTGGTCGAACTCGCGCTCGAGGCGCGCCAGCGCACGTCGTTCTGGAGCACCGCGTTGTTCCTGCCGCGGTCGACGCGCCTCGAACGACGACGACGCGCCGAAGCGGCCGAGTTGATCGACTTCCTCGGACTCGGCCGGTACGCCGACCGGTTCATCGCCGAGTTGTCAACGGGCACTCGCCGCATCGTGGAGCTCGCCGCTCTGCTGGCGGTCGCGCCCCGCGTCATCTGTCTCGACGAACCGACGGCCGGCGTCGCTCAACGCGAGGCCGAAGCGTTTGGTCCTTTGATCAAGCGCCTGCAAGCCGAGCTGTCCGCCACGCTCGTCGTCGTCGAGCACGACCTACCGCTGATCCTCGCCATCACCGACCATGTCTATTGCCTCGAAGCCGGAAGCGTGATCGCGCACGGGGCACCGAATGACATGCGCACCAACCCGCTCGTCGTTGCCTCCTATTTGGGCACCGACGAGCGGGCCACGATGCGTTCGGACGCCGCTGTCCCTGACTGATCAGGTACCGATGTCTTTGAGCTCCGACAACGGTTTGAAGTCGCCGTTCGCCGGAACCGCTGAGTCGAACGCGACGAGCCGGGCGGCATCGTCGGCGTCGTATTTGCCCTGATGCAGAGAGCCGAACGGTGAGCGGTTCAGCTTGATCTTGCCGAAACCGTTGACCGCGGCGATCCACGTGTCGTTCGTGAGGTTCGGGCCGGCCTTCTCGGCAATCTGCTTGAACAGGTCGAGCTCGCTGCACCGATCCTCGATGGCCGTGAAGACCTCGACTCGCTTGGGTGCGCCAGTGCCGGTCTGGCCTGCAGCGAGCTGATTCGGCGCGATGACCTTCTCGCCAGTGGCCTGCTCGTAGGCTTTCACACACTCTTGCACCGGCGCGCTGTCGAAGGTCTCCTGCGAGGACGGGCCGTCGGCGGACAGCATCCCTTCATATGGGTTCGGGTTCTTGCCGGCCTTCACCTCGTCCTGGGCCTGGCCACCGGTCTCTGTCGAGTCGGTGATCAGAAGCATTCCAGGGATCGCGGCCTTGATCTTCTCGACGAACTGCTTCGCCGACACGGACAGGCCGGCCATCACGAGTGCGTTGACGCCCTCGGTCTTCCATTTCTCGATGAAGCTGTCGAGCTGTGCCTGGGCGGCAGTGGTTTCTTCATTGGTGATCGAAAGCACCGCGGTCGAGCCTTGCTTGAGTTTGAGGTCACTGGCCGCAGCTTTGACCTTCGGCTCCGCACCGGTCACCGTGTTCTGGTCCGCGAGCAACGCGATCGTCTTTCCGGCGAGGGTGTTCTGCTGCTTCACCAAGGAGAGCACCGCGTCCAACGTTCGCTCCGGGGTTCGGTCAGGCGTGAGCAAGAGCCCGGGCGTTGCTTGATCGATAATTGCTTGCTTCACGATGTGGTTGATCTGGATCGTGGCGTGATCCTTGGACAGGCAGAGCTTGTTACTGCCGTTGCCAGGAGGCTCGGTGTCGTAAAGGCCGAGGACTGCGAAGACCTGGTCGTCGTCAGTGAACGTGGTGCACGCCTTTGCGACCTCGTCCTGCTTGAGTGGGCATTGCTGGCTGAAGACGATCTCGAGCTTGCGCCCCAGGATGCCGCCGTTGTTGTTGATGCGATCGACCATCGCCTGCGTGACCTTCTTGATATCGCCGTGGGTGATGTCGAGGAACTGCGCAAGGCAGTCGTAGTCGATGTCGGCGATGGCGATCTTGATCGACGTCGCCGTCACGCCTCGGAACGACGCGGTGAGCGGAGCGTTCGACGAGGAGGACGCGGACGAGCCCGAGCCCGTCGACGTCGCTTTCTTGTCGCTGCTGCACGCCGTGAAGATGAGCGCCGCTGCGAGCGCTATGGCGATGCCGGACCGAACTCGAACCATGGTTCCCCCCACCTCTTCGAGTGCTCGGCGGGAGCCGAGCACTCGTCGGACATTACGCATTGGCTTTTCCCTGGTCACTGAAAATATCATTTTCACCCGTGGCGGGCAGTCGTACTCTCTCCGAGCTCGACGACCTCGTCGCGGCCGCGCGCGCGGTGCTCGCCGAGCGGGGGTATGAGGGACTCAGAGTCGAGGACGTCCTGACTCGAGCGGGCCTCTCGACTCGCGCGTTTTACCGCCACTTCTCCGGGAAGTCCGCTTTGTTCCTCCACCTGTTCGAGGAGGAGTCGATGCGAGCTGACCAGCACCTTCGGGCCCGAGTCGAGCGAGCAACCGACCCCGAGGACGCCGTCAGCGAGTGGATCGCCGCCGTGCTCGCGCTCATCTTCGAGCCGCGCTTGGCTAAGCGAGCGAAGCTCTTTGCCGGCGAACGCGGCACACTCGCGCGCCGATTTCCCGAGGAGATCGATCGGTCGACTCGACGCCAGCTCGAGCCGCTCGAGGCGGCCATCCAGGCCGGTGTGGCGATCGGCAGGTTCCCAACCGCACAACCAGCGGACGATGCGAGAGCCATCCATCACCTCTGCTCAGGACTCATCGGTGACCGGCTCAGCGGGACGTCTTCGAGGTCGTTCGCCGAGGCGGTCGCGCTCGCGACGAGGTTCGCCCTCCACACGCTGCGAGCCGAGGATTCCTCATGACGTACACGCTGCGCGACCAGGCATGCGTTGCCGGCATCGGCCGATCGCGCTACGGCAAGCGCGGAGAACTGGCCGACGAGGACACGTTCCGGCTGGCGGTGCAGGCAATCCACGACGCGTGCGACGACGCGGGCCTCGACGTCAAGGACATCGACGGCTTCTCGTCGTACTCCGACGACGCGGCACAGCCGTCGGCCTTGTCGATGGCGCTTGGGACGCCGCGCACGCGCTACTCGGGCATGGTCTGGGGCGGCGGCGGCGCAGGCATGGGTGGCGCGTTCACCAACGCGGCGATGGCGGTCGCGACCGGCGTCGCCGAGGTCGTCGTCGTCGTGCGCGCGATCTGTCAGAGTCCGCAGCAGCGGTTTGGGCAGTCGCTGGCGGGGATGCGAGGACGGCTGCCCGCACCATTTGGTTATGCGCTTCCGTTCGGGTTGATGTCGCCTGCGCAGATGTTCGCGTTGCCGTCGCGGCGGCACATGGCGGTGTACGGCACGACCATCGATCACTTCGCCGAGGTCGCGATCAACGCCCGGCGCATGGCAGCGGCCAATCCTGACGCTCGCTTCCGAGATCCGATGACCCTCGAGGACCATCACAACTCGCGCCTGATCGCGGACCCGTTGCGCTTGTTCGACGTGTGCATGGAGTCCGATGGCGCGGCGGCCGTGATCGTCACCACCCCCGAGCGAGCACGCGACCTCCGTCATCCGCCGGTGTACGTGATGGGCGCGTCGATGGCCGGAGGGTTCCGCTGGGGCGAGGGCACGTTGTCGGGACACAACATGCCCGACGCCGACTATCCGACCGCTGGGCAACGCGCCACCGCCGAGGAGGTGTACCGCATCGCCGGCGTCGGCCCCGACGACATCGACGTCGCCATGATCTACGACCACTTCACGCCGCTGGTGCTCATGGCACTCGAAGACTTCGGGTTTTGCGGGCGCGGCGAGAGTGGACCGTTCGTGGCCGACGGCAACATCCGACTCAGCGGCCGGCTGCCGGTCAACACCCACGGCGGCAACTTGGCCGAGGTGTACCTGCACGGCATGACCCACGTACTCGAGGCGACGCGCCAGCTCCGCGGCACATCGCCCAACCAAGTCGACGGGGCGGAGGTCGTCCTCGTCGTTGCCGGTGCCGGCCCGAATCCGACTGGCTCGATCATCCTCCGGAGGTGACCCGTGCGCATCAACTCAGCTGACTCACACGTCGTTGAGCCCCTCGACCTGTGGCAGTCGCGCTTACCGGCCTCGCTGCGCGATCGCGCGCCGCGGCGCGAAGAGGTCGACGGCAAGTGGCTCTTCCTCGTCGAAGGTCTGCCGCCGCGCAAGATGGGCGGACCCAGTACCGAAGGCGCGTCGGGGATGCGCCCCGGTGGGTTCGACCCTGACGTGCGGGTCAAGGATCTCGACGCCGACGGCGTGTGGGGCGAAGTGCTGTACCCCACGATCGGGTTGTTCGGGTTCATGATCCCCGACCCGGAGCTCCGCATGGCGTGCGCTCGGGTGTACAACACCTGGTTGGCCGAGACGTTCGCGACGTCTTCGCGATTCGCAGGCACCGCGCTCATTCCTGTCCAAGACGTCAACGCTGCCGTATGTGAGATCGAACGGGTCGCCACGTTGGGCCTGCGATCCGTGATGCTGCCGATGCACGCCCCGGTCGACCACCCGTACAACCTCGACCTCTACAACCCGATCTGGGCCGTCGCGCAGGCGAACCAGATGCCGGTTTCGTTCCACGTCGGCACCGGCACCAACCCGGTCACCGAACGCGGACCGGGGGGCGCGGTCATCAACTACGTCGAAGTCGGGCTCGGCGCGCAGCGCACGCTCGCCTATCTCGCGGCATCCGGCGTGCTCGAACGGTTTCCCGCGCTGCATGTCGTGATGGTCGAGTGCGGCGCGGGCTGGCTCGCTTGGGCGCTCGAGCGGATGGATGAGGCCTTCGAGGAACACCACTGGTGGGTCAACCCGAAGCTGGCGGAACGTCCGAGCGAGTACGTGCGCCGCCAGGGACACGTCACGTTCGGTGCCGACGCGTCGGCGGTGATCAACCGCGGCATCACGGGCGTCGAACCCTTGCTGTGGGCGTCGGACTACCCCCACCCCGAAGGCACGTGGCCCGAGACCCGCGCCACGATCGACCGTCTGTTCGCGGACGTGGATGCCGACGAGCGCGCCGCGATCGTCGGCGGTACGACCGCGAGGCTCTACGGACTCGGCGAGACCTGATGGCGCTGTATCTCGACGGGCTCCCATTGCCAACGGTCGACCGCACCAACGCGGGGTTCTGGCAGGCGGCCGCTGAAGGGCGTCTCGACCTGCAGCGCTGCGCGATGTGCGGCTGGCACCGCCATCCCCCGACCGAGGGATGCTTCCACTGCGGGTCGATGGACTGGGGTTGGGACACGCTGCCGGGGACGGGCGAGGTGTTCACCTACACGTGGGTGGCCCAGGCGATCCATCCCGGCGTCGCCGACCGAGTGCCGTACAACGTCGTGGTGGTGCAACTCGACGGCGTCAACGGCGATCCCGTTCGCTTGGTGAGCAACTGCGTCGACGCAACCGACGACACGCTGCAGGTGGGCAGCAGGGTCGATCTCGTCTGCGAACGAGTGAACGACGAGATCGGCCTCCCCCTCTTCCGCCTCGCATGACCGGTCAATTCCCACTCATCCGTACACATTTCTGTGTACGGATGAGTGGGATTTCGGAGACGTTAGGCGGAGCGGTTGGTGCCGCCGGGGTAGCCGCCGCCCCCGAACCGCTCGTCGAGGGCGTCTCGGTCGACGGCTCCGCTGGGAAGGCGCGGCAGCGCGTCCACGAACTCGACGGTGCGCGGTTTCTTGTACGACGCGATGCGGGCACGGCAGTGCTCGATGATGTCCTCAGCCGTCGCGGTCGCGCTGGAGTGCAGCGCGACGACCGCTTTCACGCTCTGGGTCCACACCGGATCGGGCACGCCGATGACCGCCGCCTCCCGCACGGCGGGGTGTGTGGCGAGGCAACCCTCGACCTCCGCGGGATAGATGTTCTCCGCCGCCGACTTGATCATCGTGGTCCTCGGCCCAACGAAGGTGATCGAGCCGTCGACCTCGCGCCGGCCGAGATCGTTCGTGTGATGCCAATCCCCGCGCTGGCGCGCTGCGGTCAGGTCCGCACGGCGGTGATACCCGGCCATCACGACCGGGCCCCGCACGACGATCTCGCCGACGTCACCCGGTGCCAACTCGACGCCGGCCTCGTCGACGATCCGCACCTGGGCGAACGGGTGCGGTCGTCCGTGCACCCCGAGGGCAGCACCGCCGATGCACTTGTACGTCGCCATACCGACCATCTCGGTTTGCCCGTAGCCGCCGGGGGCCCGCCACCACGGGGACGGCTCGCCCGCGTTCAGCGTGCTCAGATCCCACCGACCATCCCGATTGGCTTCGGTGATCTGCTCGCGGGTCTGGGGCAGCAAGTACGCATCGGTGCACCGCTCGACTTCGATGAGACGGCAGATCTCCTCGGCGTCGACACGCCGCACGAAAACATTCGTACCGCCGGCGTGGAAGGTGACCAACGTGTTCCACAACGTGCCGATGTGGAACAACGGGCCGGAGTTGAGATACACGTCGTCGCAGGCCGCCCGCTGGAGGCCCATCACGACCAGGTTCTGAGCGATGATGCCGGCGTGGGTGAGCAATGCCCCGTTCGGAGTTCCGTCGAACGCCGCGGTGTAGAGCAGCAGCACCGGCGCCCAGGGATCGACGGACGATCCCTCGGGCATCGCATCGGCACCAGCGAGGTACGTCTCGTACTCCCCCTCGCCGTCATGCTGGATCCAACGAGCGTTGCCGGCCGCGCGACTTGTCGTTCGCGCCTCGCGGATCACGGCGCCGATCTCGTCGTCTTGCCAGACCACGACATGGGGCTCGACGTCGTCGATGACGAAGGCCAGCTCGGCGGCCGACTGACGCCAGTTGGCAGGGCAGAACACCGCTCCCAACCGAGCCGCCGCCAGCAGGAGCTCGAGCACCCGGTGGCAATTCTGCCCGAGCCACAACACGCGATCACCGGCGCCGACGCCGTCGGCTTGCAGCGCGCTCGCAAGTCGAGCGACGCGCTCGTCGAGCTCCGGCCATCGGAGCCGATCCTCGCCGCACACGGCTGCAACGCGATTCGGATGGCTCCGGCAGTGCTCATGAAGGATCGCCTGCAGCGTCAGGTCGTGCAGGGCATCCACCGGTGACCAGCATGCACGAACCCGATCGCTACTGGGAGCCCGACGTCGAGTGCCTCCCACGAAGCGAGCTCGACGCGTTGCAGGAGAAGAAGCTGCTCGAGCTCCTCCCATGGGCCTACGAGCGCGCCCCGCTCATCCGGCACGCGTGGGACGCAGCCGGCGTCAAACCCGACGCCATCGATTCGATGGCGGCCTTCCGGGAGCAGGTGCCCTTCATCGACAAGGACGCAATGCGCCACTTCCGAGATGACCGCGGCGACCCGTACGGCGGCATGCTCGCCATCGACCTGGCTACTCCCGGCGTGTTCGGCGCCATCTTCTCGACGTCGGGCACGACGGGCGACCCGACGCTCGCTCCCTTTGCCGGCCGTGAAGGGCCGACGATCCTCGCACGCGAATTCTGGGAGATCGGCGTGCGGCCTGGCGACTACTTCGTCGAGATGCTGTTCACCTATCGGGGGCCGGCCATCCACTGGACGATGCGGGGCATCGGCGCGACACCGATCTTCGTCGACCACGACCCACGCGAGCTCCCCCGTCTCTTCGAGCTGAATCGCACGTTCGAACCGCGGGGTTGGTACAACCTGTCGGGGCCGCTCATCGTCGCGCTCGAGCAACTCGCCGAAACCGGTGTCGACATCGGCGCCGCGCTCGCGTCGTATCGCGGAATCGTCTACGCCGGTGAGCCGTTGGGCCAGCGCGCGCGCCGCCTCGTCGACTCGTGGGGACTCGAGCTCTTCGACCACACCGGGGTCGGTGACGTCGGCGCGGCCACCGAGTGTCGCGAACACAACGGCTGTCATGTCTGGGAGGACACGGCCCTCATCGAGGTGCTCGACCCCGACGGCGATGAGCCGGTGGCCGACGGCGAACGGGGAGAGTTGGTGTCGACGACACTCATGAACCTCGTGTCGCCGCTCGTGCGGTACCGCTCTGACGACCTCGTGCGCTTCACCCGCGAGCCGTGCGCGTGCGGACGAACGCATGGTCGGGTCTGGCCGCTCGGCCGCAAGAGCGATGAAGTCGTTGTCGACGGCCGCTCTGTGCTCCCGCTCGATGTGTGGCCGGCGATCGAGGACGTTCCGGAGACGGCCGCGGGCCTGTTTCAGGTCGTGCGCCCGCAGCGCGAACTCGGGCGACTCCGGTTGCGCGTTGGCTATGCCCGAGTCGGCCCGGGCCTGCAGGGCCGCGTCGAAGACGCCGTCGAGGCGCACCTCGGCCTTCGTCCCGACGTCGAACTCGTCGAACAGGAAGTGCTGTTGCGGCAAGGACCACCGCACAAGATCCCCCGGGTGGTCGGATCGTGACTGCTCGTGTCGTGCCGGCGCCCGGTGTGTGGGGAGTTGGTCGCGTCGGGTCGGCACCCTGGTCGGTGTCCCCCGCTGACGTCGCCGACGAAGTCGAGACGGCGGTCGAGCATCTCCGCATCCTCGGAGTCGAACCCGGCGGGCTCGTGCTCATCGTGTCGAGCCTTTCGGAGACGATTCACGTCGCGCCGTTGGAGTTGGCTGCAGGCCGGTTGGATGCGCGCTGGTCGTCGGCGGACGCGACGGATGGCGACGCCTTTCGCACGCCGTCACTCATCCGCCAGCTCTCCCCAGATGCCGTCGTCGGCATCAACGAGACCGTGGTGAACGCCCTCGACAACGTTCGCGAAACGTTCGCGAGCGTGCGGGCGGTCGCAGTCACCGATGAGGTGGCGTGGCGGGCGGTGGACTCCCCGCGGTGGTGGCTCCGTCTTGGACCCACGAGCGCGTTCGAATGCGCGGCCCGCGCGGGCGCGCACTTCGATGCCGCGCGGTGGTTGGTCGACGCGCGCGAGGGCGAGATCGTCGTGTCGAACCTCACGCCTCGCCTCACTCCAGCCCGCGCCTTGCCAACGGGTGTACGCGGTCATGTCGACACGACGCCGTGCAGTTGCGGAAGCGCATGGCCTCGCGTGGTGATTGCATGAGCTACGACGAGTTCGCGTTGTTTCGCCAAAACGCCGACGAGTTCGGTCTGCCGTGGACCAATCCACCGGTGGTTCGCCGAACGTTCGTCGACGTCGCGCCTGGACGGAGGGTCAGTGCCCTCGTGTGGGGCGACGGCCCCCCTGAACTCGTGTTGGTACACGGCGGCGCGCAGAACGCCCACACGTGGGACACCGTTGCCCTGGCCCTGCGACGCCCGCTCGTGTGCATCGATCTACCCGGCCATGGCCGCTCTGACTGGCGCGACGACCACGACTACTGGCCCTGGACGTTGGCGCCCGACGTGGCGACGGCCATGCGAGCACTCGCTCCGCATGCGCGGACGCTCTGCGGAATGTCGCTCGGCGGGCTCACCTCCATCGTCGTGGCTGCCGACTGTCCCGAGCTGGTGCAGCGCCTGGTGATCGTGGACGTGACGCCAGGTTCCACCGACCAGAAGGGCGCCGCCATCGGAGCGTTCGTGGGCGGCCCGAAGGTGTTCGAGAGCTTCGACGCCCTCCTCGCGCGCACGATCGAGCACAATCCGACTCGATCCGCGTCTTCACTGCGGCGCGGCGTGCTCCACAACGCGTTCGAACAGCCTGACGGTTCCTGGGCGTGGCGGTACGACCATCCGGTCGGGCACGACGGTCCGCCGGACACTCCGCACTACGTGAAGCTCTGGGGCCTGGTCGAGTCCATGACGGCACCGACAACGCTCGCTCGTGGCGAGCTTTCGTCCGTTGTCGATGATGACGACGTTGCCGAGCTCATGCGCCGCCGTCCGGACGCGCACGTGGTGCTGTTCGAAGGCGCGGGCCACAGCATCCAAGGTGACAAGCCGCTCGAACTCGCCGAGCTGCTACGCGAGGAGCTCCAGGCATGAGCTGGGATCCGGGATACGGGCCGCTCCTCGACACGACCATGCGCGTCGCGACGTGGAACGTGTGGGGCCGGTACGGCCCGTGGGAAGCGCGTCAGCCCGTGATCGAGGCCAACCTGCGCGCCATCGATGCCGACATCGTCTGTTTGCAAGAGGCGTGGGAGGACGACGCTCGCTCGCAGCCCGCCGACCTCGCAGCCGCGCTCGGCATGTCGTACGTCTACGAGCGCGCATTTGAGATGAACGGCGGTTGGTCTGGCAATGCCGTGCTCAGCCGCTGGCCGATTGCGCGCCACGAAGTCGCGGGCCTGCCGATGGAGGGCGGCGGCGCGACGGACACCGATGATGGCGAACGGCGGCTCATCGTGTTCGCCGAGATCGACGGACCCCGGGGTCCTTTCCAGGTGTTCTGCACCCACTTGTCGTGGCGAGCCGACTGGAGCGGAGTCCGTCAGGCGCAGGTGCGAACGGTGTGTGAGGTCGTGAGGGCCCACACCCCTCGACGGTTTCCCGCGGTCCTGTGTGGCGACCTCAACGCGGAACCGCTGAGCGACGAGGTTCGAATGCTCACGGGGCTTGCCGCGGTCGCGGCGCCGGGTGTCGTGTTTCGCGATGCTTGGACCGTCGCCGGCGACGGGGGCGCCGGGGCCACCGTCGGCCCGCGCAATCCCTACTGCGCCGCCGCCCTCGAACCCGATGCCCGCATCGACTACCTGCTCGTCGGCTGGCCCAAGCTCGGCGGTGCCGGGCAGGTGTTGTACGCCGCGGTGGCCGGCGATCTCGCGGGCGAGCAGGGGCTGTTCGGCAGCGACCACTTCGCCGTCGTCGCGGACCTGCGCTACTGAACCGACTCGTCCGCTACCTCACCATTGACACCTTCGTCCGAAAGGACTACTACGAACCGTGAGGTAGCACGCGCAACTCGTGGTCAGCGGTGAAACGGGAGGTGCAAATCGTGGCCATGACGGAGAGCGGATCGTCCCTCGGTTCGGTCGTCGAACTGCTCCAAGGGGTCGAGCAAGGGGAGCTGTTCGTCGAGTACCAGGCGCTGTTCGACGTCGAGACCGGATCCCTCCAAGGGGCCGAGGCGCTGATCCGGTGGGAACACCCCGAGCACGGCGTGCTCCCACCGGCCAAGTTCCTGACCTCGGCCATGCGCGGTGGCCTGGGTGGCCTCATCACCGATCTGGTGCTCGAGGAGGCCATTGGCCAATGCGCGGCATGGCGAATCCAGGGCTCGGACATCCCGGTTTCGGTCAACGTGTCGGCCGCCGCGTTCGCGAGTGACGACCTGCCCGCGGTGGTCGCGAAAACGCTGGACAAGTACGACGTCCCGCCGAACCGCCTCACGGTCGAGATCACCGAACACGCCTGCTCGTACGAGAACACCGAGCTGCGGGACACCTTCACCGCGCTGTCCCGCATGGGGGTCCGTTTGAGCCTTGACGACTTCGGGATGGGTGAGTCGTCGCTCTCGCGGCTCCAGCAGCTGCACTTCGACGAAGTGAAGATCGACCGGTCGTTCGTTTCGAACGTCTGCAGCCAGCCGACCGACCGCAACATCGTGGAATTCACGTCCAGCCTGGCCCACAGCCTCGGCATGAAGGTCGTCGCCGAGGGCATCGAGACGGCCGACGTGCTCGACGCGCTGCGCAGCCTCGGGCCCGATCTCGCGCAAGGCTTCCACCTCCACCGCCCGTCGCCACCTGGCGACGTCGCAAACCTGGGGTCACCCGAGCAAGTCGCTGGTTGAAATCGCTGCGCCAGTGAGCGCCGGTGAGGGCGAACGTCAGGTGTGAGCGGGGACTTCGGCTGGCTGCAACCCGGCAAGCATCAGCACCAACGCCTGGCCGAACAAGTCGTCGGATACCGCGTCGGGCTCGGTGAGCTTCGTCATGATGAAGCCGTCGCCCATCGCGAACAGAATGGTTGCAAGGTCTTCGTTCGACACCGGCGCTCGCAGGCCCAGCGCGCTGAGGTGCCGCTCGATCAACTCAGCCATCGCGACACGCAGGTGCCGGTTGCGCACCGCGAAACGCTCGCGAAGCTTCGGGTGCCGCGCCGCATACGTGGCGAACTCCATGAGCAGCAGGCTCCACTGCGAGTGCTGCAGGAAGACCTCGAAGAACGCGGCGCCCGCCTGGGACGCTTGGTCGCTCATCGGCTGGTCGGTGGGAACCTGGGTCTCGATCGCGAGCGCACGGGAGTCGACTCGACGCTCGAGGACCGCAAGGAACAGCTCGTCCTTGTTCTCGAAGTTCGAGTACACCGCTCCCTTCGAGTAGCCGGCCTCCTCGGCCACCTCGTCGACCGATGCGGCATGAAACCCCCGGTCGACGAACACTTTCTCGGCGGCGTCGAGGAGCCGAGCCCGAGTCTGGTCCCGCTGCTCCGAGCGGGAGAGTCGCGAGGCCACGTCCAGATACTACCCGTCTTCAGATACTGGGCAGAAAATACATCCTTGCCGACTTGGGATACCTATGGTATTTATGTACCGATGGTCTCCACCCTGAGCCCCGACGGAGCGGTGAGCGCCCCTCGGATGCAGCGGGCCGGGGTCGTGACCTGCCTCGTCATCGACGACGCCGAACTCGACACCTCGGTGGGCGACGTCGCGCACGAGGCGCTCGTGCGACTCGGCGCGGTGGTGGTCGTGCCGAGCGGCGACGGCCTCGTCGGCGCCTTCCGACGGATGACCGATGCGTTGCGCGCGGTGTTGGAACTGCGCACCCAGCTGCCTGCCAGCCGCCTCGCGCTGTGCGCCGGCGAGACCGGCTCCCGCGGCGAGTTCGGGTCCATCGCCGACAAGGCCACTCGGCTGATGACTGATGCCGAACCAGGGTCGACGTTGCTCTCGAAGCTCGCCGGTGTCTTGGCGATGGATCACTTGCCGAGCGACCGCACGCTGTTCGAACGGTGCGAGCGCGGTGACCGTGAACGCTGCTTCGAACTGCGCAACGCCTGATCTCCTTCGCTCGCCGACCTCAACCCTTCGCGAACGCGGCCTGCGCGGCTGACAGTGCCTCGACCTGCTGACGGCGCGGGAGTGATCCAAGCGCGCCAAGCAGTTCGCGGATCGATTCACCCGGTACGAAGGACGGGTCGCCGCCGAGGGCGTCCAACACTTCCTGCACGACCACCGCGGGAGCCATCGGGGTTGGCATGTGGGCGAGCGCGTCGGGTGGGATCGACTTTCTGAACGTCGGTGTATCGATGGCCGGGCCGATGACCGCCAGCACGTCGACACCTTGGTCTCGCCACTCGCCCCACAACGACTCACCCAGCACCAAGTCGAAGGCCTTCGACGCCGCGTAGGCGCTGTTGTAGGCCGAGCCCGCAAGACCGGCCGCAGAGCCCATGATCACGATGCCGCCGCGCCCGCGGTCGAGCAGGTGTCGGCCGAAGTGTTCACAGACAAGGAGAGGGCCGAGGCAGTTGACGGCGACGATTGACCGCATCGCCTCCGCCCCGCCGAGAAACGGCCCGACGTAACCGGCCGCGCCGTTGTAGACGACGAGGCCGACGTCCAGGTCGTCGGTGACCGTGCGAAGCGCGTCGAGGAAGTTGCCCGACGCCAGGTCGAGCGACGCGGCGCGCGTCTCGACGCCGTACTGCGCGGTGATGTCATGGGCCACGTGCTGCAACGGCTCGCGCCGTCGGGCCGCGACGACGACGTTCAGACCGCGGTCAGCCAGACCACGCGCATACGCCTCGCCCAAACCCTCCGACGCGCCCAACACGACGCCCCACGGCCCGTACTTCTCCCGAAAGCCCATGACCCCTGGCTACTACCTGGGTCTGCGGTCAGCCACGTGTGAGCAGCTCGGTCGACACCGTGCACGAGTCGAGGACGTCAGCGAGCGGCTCGACACCGATGCCAGGGCCGGTCGGGACCCGCAAGCGACCATCCTCCAACACGAATGGTGCGGTGATGTCCGTCGCGAAGTAGCGGCTCGATGCGGACGTGTCGCCGGGCAACGTGAAGTTCGGCAGTGCCGCCAAGGCGACGTTGGCCGCTCGTCCGATACCGGTCTCGAGCATTCCGCCACACCACACCGGGACACCGTGAGCGGCGCACACGTCGTGGATGCGGCGGGCCTCCAGGTAGCCCCCGACGCGTCCCGCCTTGATGTTGACGATGGCGCAAGCACCGAGTTCGATGGCCGCCGCCGCACTGCGGGCGGAGGTGATCGACTCATCAAGGCACACGGGCGTGCGCATCAGCCTTGCGAGCTTGGCGTGGCCCAGAAGGTCGTCCTCGTCGAGCGGCTGCTCGATCAGCAACAGGTCGAAGGCGTCGAGCTGTGCGAGATGTGGCGCATCCGACAGCGCGTACGCCGTGTTCGCGTCCACCTGCAACAACACGTCGTCACCGAACCGCTCGCGCACGGCGCGCACGGGCTCGATGTCCCACCCGGGCTCGATCTTCAGCTTGATGCGCCGGTAGCCCTCGTCCAAGTAGCCCTCGACGCTGTCGAGCAGAACGGGAATGGAGGGCATGATGCCGACGCTCACTCCGGCGTCGACCGCCTCGCGCACCGCACCGAGGTGGTCCGCGAGGCGAACGCCCGCGGCGCGCAGCTCGGCATCGAGTACGGCCGCCTCGATGGCCGCTTTGGCCATGGGATGACCCTTGACCGGGGCAAGTACCGACGCAATCTCCTCCGATCGAACCTCGCCGATTGCAAAGAGGCGAGGCAGCAGGTGCGAACGAAGCACATCGGCGGCGCCCTCGACGTACTCCGACGAGTACAGCGGCTCCTCCATTGCGACGCACTCACCCCAACCGTCGGCCTCCGGCGTGATGACGCGTACGAGCAACACCGCGCGGTCCGTCTGTGTGCCGAACGAGGTGCGGAACGGGGTGACCAACGGCAGATGGATCCACCGGAGCTCCACCGTCTCGAGCTTCACGAGGGGCTCTTGGCCAGCGTGTACCAGCCGTCGCGCGTCATGTCGGTCGCGACGTAGCCATGGCTGATCGCCGCGCCGAGCGTGGACCGCACCGCCTGGCGCCAGCCCTTCAGCTGCGCGCGGTCGCGGAGGTAGTCCTCCGGGATCCAGGCCCGGAGAAGGGGACCATCGCTTGGACTCATGATCGGGCGGCGATCGGTGTCCGCCGACAAGATCACCTGCGCATCGGAGACGTCGGCCGGCGAAGCGCTCGGCGAATGCACATTCCACCGAGCCACCACTCGGTCGGTCTCTTCGCCCGCGTTCATCTCATCGCGCATCGCGCCGTAGAAGTCGGGTTCGTAGGCGACGATCACCGCGCGCAGCTTGGCAAGGTTGAAGTAGGCGTTGCGCCGGATGAGTGGATCGAATGTCCACTCGATGGTGCTGATCTCGCGCTCGATCGCCCAGGCTCGCTGATGCTGCTTGAGCTCGTAGCCGACCTGGCTTCCTTGGTGCGCCGGCACCACGCCGGAGATGTGCGAGTGCAGGACGGTGACGTCATCGCGACGGCCGAGAAAGCCAGCGGACGCACCGACGAGGGCGCCGTCGACCCATGCACCCGCCACATAGTTTCCCGCGTGGGTGAGCGCCCGCAGCATTTCGGGCGTGACCGGCAACTGGCCGCGCGGATAGCCCCAGATCCCGGCGAAGAGGTCGGCGACACGGACCAGTTCGTCCATCTCGACGAGCGACCGCACCACCGCGGCGCCACCGCGCGTCGTCAGGCTTGCCGACCCATGAACGCCGCGTGGCGATCTGCCGCCGTAGCCCCCGCGGGCGGTTCGACTTTGGGTCCGCCGACGGCACGAGCCACACCTTTGTCGAACGACGCGACCATGTCGCCCTCGGTCCAGTCGTTGCGGGTCGAAGCGAACGCTCTCGAGAGGTTCTCGGTGACCATGGTGGGCTCCTTCGTCAAGACAGGCGCCGCGGATCGTAGGTCAGGTCGTCGTCCGCACGCGCCAGCCGCCCCACGTCATATCTGGCTCGCCGCTCGCGTAGGCGGCATGAAGGTTGCGCAACCACGACACGCTGTCGTCGAGCCCGCCGGGGCGGTTCCGGGCCAGCCACGCGGCGCGGTACCGATCGATCAGCAGCTCGAGCTCCGTCGCGAAACCTTGGCGCGTCACAGAGTCGACCGAAGCGATCGTGCCGTCGCCCTCCAGGCGAGCCCGGGCGTCGCGCGCGAGCAGAAGCGCGAGGTCGATACTCCAATGCAGCTCACCGACGAGCCGATCGGCGTCGGCCCGCCGCGGCGCCGAACGATCTACTGCCGCCCGGGCGTCGAGCAAGCAGCGTTCGAGCGAATCGAGTTCGTCGCTGGTGATCCCCCGCGTGAGGCCGCGGCCGAGCGTGAGCTGCGGGAAGTAGAGGTGCAGCACGAACGTGGACATGTTCGGGAACTGCGGCGTGATGAGAAGATGCGCGTCTCCGAGCGCAAGCAGCGCGGCCGAGAGCTCGCCTGTCGGGTCGTCGTAGCAGTGGGCGCTGAGGGCGGCAGCTAGATCGAGATCGGCGTTGACGTCGACGCACCACGACACCGCCGCGCCGTAGGCGAGTCCGGGGTCGCTGATGGGCAGCTGCTGCAGATGTCCCTGATCACCCCAGTCCGTGTTCAGAAACCCGAGGGCCCCGTACGCCACCGCGGCGCGTGCGGCGTTGCAGCAGTTGTCCATCGCGTTGGTGATCCGTCCAAGGATCGTGAGCCAGCTCGATGTTCCCGGTGCGACCCAGAACGGCACGCCGGCATCAGCGAGCGTTGCGGCGCGCTCGTCGAACGGATGAAAGGCGTCGTATCCCCACTCGCACACGGTCACGCCGTCGGGAAGTTGTGCGAGGAGGGCGCGGTCGTCGGCGATCATGTCGCCCCAGATCAGCATCTCCCGCTCTTCGAGCTCGGGGAGGGCTCGTAGCTGCGCGATCCACTCCATGAACTCGCCGATGCGCTCGCGAGGGAGCTCCCAGGCCTCGTCGAGGCCGACGTGCACGCGCCGGCTGCTGAACAGCGGCAGCAGCTCGGCGAGCAACTCTCGGATCAGCGGGAGCGACCCGGGGTTCGAGGGATCGAGCGTCATCGCGGCGCGAGCCATGCGGTAGTCGTCGATGAAGCCATCTGGCATCAGGGCAAGAGCGCGGTAGCGATCATGGAGGAGCCAACGGTTCATGTGGCCGAGACAGTTCTGATTGGGAACGAGCTCGACGTGACGATCACGGCAGAACACATCGAGCTCGCGGATCTCGTCGGCGGTGAAAGGGCTCGCTGCCGCGTGCACCTCAGGATGGCCTGTGTAGGCAAACGTATGCTCGCTGTACAGCTGCACCTGATTGACCTTCCACGACGCCAGCCTGTCGATCAGGTCGCGGAGGGTCTGCATCGTGGGGACCTTGTCGCGCGAGACATCCAGCATCACACCCCGCACCGCAAGGTCGGGATGGTCGCTGATCGTTCCCGCGGGCAACGACCCATCATGCAGATGGGCAAGTTGTGCGAGCGTCGCCCGTGCGTAGAACAGTCCCGCGGCATCGCCGCCGGACACTTCGGCGCCGTCGTCCCCGATGCGCAGCTCATAACCCTCAGGCGGCAATGAGGGCTCGATGCGCTCGCCGACCACGTGGTTGGGCACCAGACGATCGGTGAGGTCGACGACGCGCGGTCGGGGCAGCAGGTTCACTTCAGGTCGCGCCGGTACACGAAGTAGATGTTGCTCACGCGGCCACCGACGGCGGCATACGGAGGGATGGGCCCCACCCAGCACACGTCGACCTGATCTCGGCCCCGGCGGCGCAACTCATGCAGCGCGCCGATCAATGCCGGCCGGCCCCGGCCGCGACCCATCACATCGGGACGCACGGCGACCGGTCCGAGGAACCCCGGCCGATTCACCTCGAACGCGCAGATCGCGCTGATGCCCGCATCGTCGCGACACAGCACGAGGTTCCCTTTGTCGAGGGCTCGCAGCCCTTCCGGCCGCCAGTTCGACCAGTGCGCGGCGAACCACCCTGCGACTTCGTCGCGCTCGCCTGCACTCGCGAGGGTATGACCTCCCGGATCGTCGGGGATCGTCGCGAGGTCGACACGCATGTCGAAGTTGATCTCCACGCGCTTGTAGTGGTGCCGCTCGAGTAGGCAGAGCATCGCGATCTCGGTGCTGGGTACGCCCGGCCACAGAAAGAATGGGGCGTCAGCTCCAGTTGCCAGTGATCCATGTCCCGCAGCGCGCGCGTCCCCCTCGGCCGCTTCCAAGAGGGCGTGCCCGTGACCCCGGCCGCGGTGCGCCGGATCGACGGCCAGCAGCCGTACATGAGCGCCGTCGTCGCACTCAACCGTTGCCACCACACCAACCGACGCGTCGCCGCGGATCACCGCCGGCTGCTCTGGTGCGAAGAGGGCAAGCTCGAGCTCGAGCGCGCTTGGCGGATTCGCGACGGCGCGCACACACAGCGCAGCGATGCCATCGAGGTCGGCGCGGGTCAGCAGGGGAAACGCCGTCACGGCGACGTGACCGTACCGGGCATCGAGGCCAGCAACCGGAGCTGGGCGCGCGCCCGGTCGAGGTTCTGCCGAGGTCGAGAGGTGCGGTAGTAGACGTCGCCCGCGATCCAATCGGTGAGGAATCGCAATGCTTGTTCGTACGTCACGATGGCGCCGGCAACCTCCAACGCCTCGACCTCTGAGGTGTCGGCCGCAGCTGCGACGCCGGCCAGGTAGCCGTCGATGACCGAGCGGTAGAGCTCAGGATCGACGACGGCGCGCTCGGCGTGTGGCTCGTCTTCGGCGGCGGTCGTGGAGGCCGTCCGGAGCAGGTCACCCACGTCCCAGAACCACGGGCCGGGCATGAGTGTGTCGAGGTCGACCAGACACACCGCTTCGCCCTGGCGGAACAGCACATTGTCCAGCTTCGCGTCGTTGTGGGCGACGCGAGTCGGCACCCGCGCCGTGATGTCCGCGGCCAGGTCGGCGAGTGGCGCCGCGTCGAGCGCCGCCGCGATCTCTTCGGAGACGGTCGAGACTCGCCCGCACGCGTCCACGCCGACAGCGGCGCGCAGCGCGTCGAGACGACGGCCAGGATCATGGAAGCGCGGCAGCGTCTCGGCCACCGTCGAGGGGTCGAGGTCCGCCAGCGCGGCGTGGAACCGGCCGAGCAGGTGAGCCGCCGAACTCACTGTCTCCGGCGTCGTCTGACTCACCGGCCCCGCGTTCGCTACTCGCCGCCATGCCCGCCACGCGTCGTCTCCCTCGTAGACCAGCCACTGGCCATCTCGAGCAGGAATCGGCTCGGGCAAGAGCCGTCCTCCGAGATGCCGATGAACGACGACGATGTTGGCCATCACGGCCTCAGGATCGAGGAACACTGCTCGATTGATGCGCTGCATGATGTAGTCGGCAGTGCCTGTCTGGACGAGGAACGTCTGGTTGATGTTCCCGCCCCCGAACGGAGCAACCGCCGTCGCGGAACCTGCGAACTGCGTCGCGATCGCGCGGACGTCGGTCATGAAAGCGCCGCGCGTACGACATCGACGTCCTCCGCATACGTGATGCCGATACACGGTTGGTCGCAACGAAGCACGCGTACCGTGACACCCGCCTCAACTTGGGCTGCAACCACATCCGGTAGCAGGATCTCGCGCGGCGCGCCGGCGGTGATGAAGTCGTCGACCGCACGGGCGACCGCGTCGAATATCGACTGCGAGAACCCCCACATGTTCATCGACACCCACTCGTCACCGCGCAACCCGCCGGATCCCGCGGCCACCGTGCTCTCCCGGATGGCGACCAGCGCACTCTCGCGATCGAACTCCAGCAGCGCCCGCTTCACCGGACGCGACCCGATCAACGTCGCGCCGACGCGAAACGCGACAAGGCCGTGTTCACTCTCATTCGAGAGGTACCTGGCAAGCAATGTGAACGCGTCGAAGGGATAGAGGTCGTCGGCGTTCACCACGGCGAACGATCCGTCGATCGCGTCACGACAGGCCAACACCGCGTGCGCCGTCCCGATCGGTCGCTCTCGTCCCGGCACCTCGGGCTGGATCACGATCTCGACGGGCAGCGACGCCAGGTACGCCGCGAGATGGGCGCGCATGTCGTGCTCGATCGTCGCCGACGTGACGACCACGGCCGCGTGAAAACCAGCAGCAGCGGCTCGTGCGAGCAGCACGTCGAGAATGGCCTCCCCGCGCGGACCGACCGGTGCGAGCTGCTTGACCCCTCCGAACCGCGTCCCCATTCCGGCAGCAAGCACGACCACCGTGGACACCGACTAACGGTACGTGACTCGCGTGGTCGAGAATGTCCGCGTGCTGTACCAGATCCACAGCTTGGGCGCGACGGGAGCACCGGCTGCGAATCCCGACGTGGATGCCGTCGATCCGTGCGGTCGCGGGCTACAGAGTCTCGGCCGTTGGGTCGACCATGTTGCCGCGCTCGGCTGTGGCGGCGTGCTGCTCACGCCGGTGTTCGTGTCGTCGACGCACGGCTACGACACGGTCGATCCGTTCCGCATCGATCAGCGCCTTGGCGATGATGACGACTTCGACGCGTTCGTAGCGGAATGTCACCGCCGCGATCTCAGGGTGATCCTCGATGGTGTCTTCAACCATGTCGGAAGGGACTTCCCACCCTTCCGAGACGTGCGCACTCACGGACGTGACTCGGCCTACACCGACTGGTTCCGCCTGGACTTCACGCGCGACGACGGCGACGGCTTCGCCTACCGCACGTTCGAAGGGCACCGCGAACTCGTCGGACTCAACCACCGCAGCGATGCCGTGCTCGAGTGGGCGACCGCCGTCGCCCGGCACTGGCTCGCGCGCGGCACCGACGGTTGGAGACTGGATGCGGCCTACGCCATCCCGGCCGCGTTCCTCGTGTCGCTCACGCGCAACATCCGCGACACCTACCCGGACGCGTTCGTCTTCGGCGAAGTGATCCATGGCGACTACGCCAAGTTCGTGACCGACACGGGACTCGATGCCGTGACGCAGTACGAGCTGTACAAGGCGATCTGGAGTGCATTGAACGACGCCAACCCCTTCGAGTTGGCCTGGGCGCTCGAGCGCCACCGGTCCTACGCAACCGCCTTCACTCCGGTCACGTTCGCGGGGAACCACGACGTGACCCGCATCGCCAGCCAGCTCCATGACCCGCGCCATCTCGCGCAAGCCGTGGCGATCCTGTTCACGGTGCCAGGCATGCCGTGCGTCTACTACGGCGACGAATTCGCCTGGCGGGGCGAGAAGGAACATCGGGCCGGCGGTGACGACGCCATCCGGCCGCCGCTGCCTCTCTCTGCCGTCCCGGTCGACGAAGAGCAGCGCTGGGCGCTCGACGTACATCGCCAATTCATCGCGCTGCGCCGTGATCGGCCGTGGCTCACGACGGCCAACCTCGATGTCATCGAACTCGACAACCATCACCTCGTGTATCGGGTGTCCGCCGGCGACAACGTGTTGCTCGTGGCCCTCGACGTCGATGGCGCGGCGATCGCGCCACCCACCGGGTGGAAGTCCATCGCTACGCATCCGGGCATTTCCGTCTTCAGCCCGTGAGGGGGACATGGGAAACGAACGACGGCCGTTGAACGACCGATCAACCACGGATGCCGTCGAGGATGAGGATCGCGCCGAAGATCACGAACAACGCCGACGCGCCGATCTTGACCGCTCGCTCCGGGAGGCGCGCACCCAGCTGCCGGCCCACCAGGATCGCGAGTGCGTCCGCCGCAACCATGCCCAGCGTTGAACCCGCCCAGGTGCCCAGCGCGCCTTCGGTCGTCGCGAGTGTGATCGTGGCCAGCATCGTCTTGTCGCCCAACTCGGCGAGGAAGAAGGCCGCGCTCGCAGCCACGACCGCAGACCGATTCGTTTGCTCCGCTTTGGCGGCTTCGTCGTCATCGAGGGTGTCGCCCCTCAGCGTCCACGCCCCGAATGCGAAGAACGCAAGCCCGGCCACGACGGAGATGGTGTGCGTCGGAATCGACGCTCCAACGACGGCACCGACGAAGACCGAGAAGGCGTGGACGAGCGCAGTGGCGACGGTGATGCCGATGAGAACGGGCAGGGCTTTGTAGCGGGCGGCGAAGGCAAGGGCCATGAGCTGACTCTTGTCAC
Source organism: Acidimicrobiaceae bacterium (assembly GCA_041166685.1). Taxonomy (GTDB): domain Bacteria; phylum Actinomycetota; class Acidimicrobiia; order Acidimicrobiales; family JACDCH01; genus DASUCS01. The sequence continues at coordinate 30,394 of JBEEGD010000429.1, forward strand.
CGAGTTCGGCGACGAAGATCACTCCGAAGCTCAACAGAAGGGCGTGCACAGGTTGCCTCCTCTCTACCCGGAGGAAGACACCGGCTCCCTACCGCGCTAGCGCGATCGGTGACCGAACCAGCGCGTCCGTCGGGAGGCGCCGAACTGCCGTTTCTCGTCCGCGATCGCGCGCGACGGCGGACTGAACACGGCCGTCGGGGCCTCGCCGCCGAGGAAGTCGACGTCGACCCGCGCGACCCGCTCGCCGCCGGTGTCGATGTAGCAGATGACCCGCCCGTGGTACGGCGGCGCCGGGTCGCCGCCC
>JBEEGD010000430.1:0-32572 GCA_041166685.1 Acidimicrobiaceae bacterium
AAGGGCATCGCCCGAGGCCGCGCCCTCATCGCCGTGCGCTACCAGGAGGGCATCCTCATCGTCGCCGAGAACCCGTCGAACACGTTGCGCAAAGTGAGCGAGATCTACGACCGCATCGCCTTCGCAGGCGTTGGCCGCTACAGCGAGTTCGAACAGCTCCGCATCGCGGGTGTCCGTCACGCCGATCTCAAGGGCTACTCCTTCAGCCGTGAAGACGTCGACGCGCGCGGTCTCGCCAACGCGTACGCGCAAATCCTCAACCAAGTCTTCACGCACGAGATCAAGCCGCTCGAGGTCGAGATCCTCGTGGCCGAAGTCGCGACACCGGAGGGCGGCACGCACGATCAGCTGTACCACATCCTCTACGACGGCACCGTCATGGATGAGGACAAGTTCAGCGTGCTCGGAGGTGAGGCCGACGCCATCACCGAGCGAATCGAAGCCACATGGCGCGAAGGACTCACCCTCGGCGAAGGCATCGGCGTGTCGGTTGCCGCGCTCGCGGGCGAAGAGCGCACGCTCTCCGCCGACGACCTCGAGGTCGCGATACTCGGTCGCACTCACGGTCGTCGCGCGTTCCGGCGTATTGAAGGCGACGAACTCGCCGCGCTCGCTCCGGCACCGGCCGCGACCGGTGACAAATGACTTCTAAGCCGGCGCACACCCGCAACTAACGTCGCACTTCGCACCCGGGCGTCTGGCGGGGAGGGGTTGGGGGTTAATGGCACTGTTGCAGTTCGAGGGCGTTTCGAAGCGGTTTCATCGCGGCAACGAGGAGGTCGTCGCGCTCGACAACGTCGACCTCACCGTCGACGCCGGCGACTTCGTCGCGCTCATCGGGCCGAGCGGATCGGGCAAGTCCACATTGCTGCATCTCGCAGGCGGACTCGATCAACCCGACAGCGGCCGTATCCTGCTCGGGGAACGAGATCTTGCGACCATGTCGATCGGGGAGCGCGCCAAGCTGCGCCGTCGCGACATCGGTTTCGTGTTCCAGTTCTTCCATCTCATCCCCACCTTGACCGTCGCCGAGAACGTCGAGCTTCCCTTGTTGCTCGATGGAGCGAAGAGCAACGGACGCACTGGACAGCTCCTCGAGCGCGTCGGCATCGGCCACCGCGCCTCTCACCTGCCGGGCGAGCTCTCGGGAGGGGAGTTGCAACGCGCGGCGATCGCGCGCGCTCTCGTGGCCGGGCCACAGATGATCCTTGCCGACGAACCAACAGGAAACCTCGACTCGGCGACAAGTGAAGCGGTTCTCGCGCTGCTCGCGGAGCAGGTCGCCGAATCCGGCGCTGCGCTGGTGATCGTCACGCACGACCGTGATGTCGCCAGCCGGGCAGTTCACATCCACACCCTCCGAGACGGACGGCTCGAAGCCGGCTGACGTGAAGGTCATCCGCATCCTCGCCCTGCGCCGGCTGGCCCGTCAGCCGCTGCGCGCCGTGATCGCTGCCCTCAGCGTGGCCGCGGGTGTGTCGTTGGCGATCTCGCTCGTGATCGTCGTCGGCAGCATCACGACCTCGGTCCGCGACCACGGACGGACGCTCGCCGGGCCGACCCCATTGCGGGTCATCGGCGCAACCTCCCGCGGCGGGCTCGATCAGCGGGTGACCGACGCGGTCGCCACGACCGACGGGGTGGCCGCCGCGGTTCCCCTCGTGCAGGCCATCACCCTCCTCGAGGACGCCAAGGGTCATGAGACCCCGGTGTTGGCCTTCGGCATCGACTGCCGCGTCGAGGCGATCACCGGTTCGTTCGGATGCCGCGACGACGCGCTCGCAGCTGCCGCCGTGGACGGTGCGCCCCCGTTCGTTCCCGAATCGCTGGCCCGCAGCCTCGGCCCTGGCGCGGTGCTGCGTACTGATGTCGGTCGAGTGTCCCTCGACGGTGCGCAGAGGGTGCCGGGACTGGAACAGCTCAACGGCGGAAGGGCCGTGGTCATGCCGATCGGGCGCGCACAGGCGCTGTTCGCCCGCCCGGGATTGATCGACGTGATCTACGTGCAGCCGAAGCCAAACGTCGATCTACAGGATCTGAAGCAACGCCTCGAAAAAGCGGCGGGCCCGGTGAACGGTGTCCTCGGCGTCGACGATCCGCCGCCGGTCATCGGCGTGTTGCTCATCGCGTTCGTGCCGCTGTTCAGCCTGCTCGCGATCCTCGGCCTCGCCATCGGCGCGGTGCTCGTGTACAACACCGTCTCGCTCTCGGTCGAGGAGCGCCGCCGCCAGCTCGCCATCGTGGGCGCTCTCGGTGGCACAAGTCGCGTGATCGTCGGTGGAACGCTGGTCGAGGCTGGAGTGCTCGGCGTCATCGGCGGGTTTCTCGGCGCGTTCGGCGGTATTGCAGTGGCCAGCCCGATCACCGCGTCGCTGAACACGTTCACGCAGCGGGCCGGCGGCATCTCGCTCGAGGTGCACGCACCACCGAGCACCTTCGTGATCTCGATCGTCATCGGACTCGTCGTCGGTGTGCTCGCCGCGCTGCGACCTGCTCGTCGTGCTCGTCGCATCGACATCGCGGCCGAGCTCTCGAATCGCGATCTGCGCGACGAGGGTTCGGTGCGCTCAACGGCTCGTCGAGCCCTCATCTTCTCGACCATCGCCGTCATCGGCCTCGACGGGTGCGCAATCGCGCAGAGCAACGGCGCATTGGAGCAGTGGCAGGCCGCGCTCGCACCATTTGCCTATGTGGTCGCGGTGGCAGCCTGCACGATGCTGACTGCCGCGCTGGCGCCGCTCGTGTTGCGCTGGGTTGGACGGTGGATCGGCGGAAGGAAAGCGCCCGGCCGGTTGGCCGTCGCGAACCTGACCCGCGAGCCGGGCCGCACCGGAGTCATGGCGGTCGCGTTGGGTATGGCCGTCGGCGTCGCGTTCATCACTGCCAGCTACACCGTCGCGGTACGGCAGGCCATCACCGACAACCTCACAAAGAACCTGCGTGGGGTCGCCGTGTCGACCCTCGAGCCGAACAACACCTTCAACATCGACGCCAAGGTCTCACCCGCCACGCTCGACGCGATCGCTCACCTCCCCGGCGTCGCCCGCATCAATCGGGGCACCGGACTCGTCGTTGGACACGACACCGGGAAGCTCATCGCGGTGAGCGCGTTCGAGGACCCGTTCCTGTCGGCCGAGCTCCTTCAAGGGAGCAAGGACAGAAACCGCTTCGACGCTGGTGAGGTGTTGATCGGTCCCGGTCTGGCGCGCCGAACCGGCTTACGTGCCGGCGGCACCCTGCACCTCGACACGCCCACCGGGGTTGTCGACCTCGGCGTGCTGGGCATTCAGCAGGACGGAGACTTCGGCGGGAGCAACGTACAGATGTCCTACGCCCTGCTCGAACGGCTCTTCGGGCCCCAGCCCACCACCGGCTTCAATGCGATCCCCGCGCCCGGGACGTCGACCGAGCAACTCGCCGCCGCGATCAAGGCAGCACGCCTCGACCCCGACCTGCGAGTACAGACCGCGAGCGAGCTTGCGAAGGACATCACCAAGGGGATCGAGGGCCAACTGGCGTCCTTCTGGGCTTTGCAACGCGCCCTGCTGGCGACCGCGTTCGTCGCGGTGCTGTCGACACTGCTGCTCGTTGGTGTCCAGCGTCAGCGGGAGCTCGGGTTGTTGGCTGCCGTCGGGATGCAGCCGTCCGAGCTGGCGCGCATGGTCTTGGCCGAGGCCGTGCTCGTCGCGGTGGTGGGTGCCGTCGTCGGCGTGGTCGTGAGCCTGCCGATGTACGGCGGCCTGCTGCTCATCGCACCGGTGTTGATCGGATTCAAGGAGCCGTTCGTGGTCGATCCGACGAGCGCACTCGTGTACGTCGTGATTGGCGTCTTCGTCGCGCTGCTCGGAGCCGCGTGGCCGGCGTGGCGGACCTCCCGAGTCGAGGTGCTCACCGCCCTCCAGTACGAGTAATCAGACGCGAGAGGCCATGCGGGCGATGGCGAACAGGATGAGGGCCAGCAGCGCCAGTGCAGCCCACATGACATCGCGGCCGGTGGTGACACGAACAGGTTGAGGCTCGCGATCGAACGAGGACTCGACGTCGTCGACGAGCAGCAGCTCTTTGGCCGACTCGAACCCGTCGACGTCGACCAACACCTCAACCGGTCCGAGAGCCAGCGGTCCGTCGACCGATCCCCGAAACTCCCACACGATGCCCTCCGCGCCCAGGCGGGCGGCGATGATTCGAGCTTCCATGGCGTTGCCCGCGGTCATCAGCCGGACCATCCGCAGCTCAGGCACCGTCCGAACGGTAGCGGAGGTTGACCAGTAGCCTCCTGACACAGCCATGGAACGTCGCATCTTCGGACTCGAGAACGAGTACGGCGTCACTTGTACCTTGCGCGGCCAGCGACGGCTGAGTCCCGACGAGGTCGCCCGCTACCTCTTCCGCAGGGTCGTGTCATGGGGGCGGAGCTCCAACGTCTTCCTCGCCAACGGTGCCCGCCTCTATCTCGACGTCGGCTCGCACCCGGAATACGCGACGCCCGAGTGCGACTCGATCCTCGATCTCGTTGTCCACGACAAGGCGGGCGAGCGCATTCTCGAGCAACTCCTGGCGTCCGCGGAGCAGCGACTGCGGGAAGAGGGCATCCGGGGCGTCATCTACCTCTTCAAGAACAACACCGACTCGGCGGGCAACAGCTACGGCTGCCATGAGAACTACCTCACGTCGCGCCGCGACGACTTCGGCCATTACGCCGAGGTACTCATTCCGTTCTTCGTGTCGCGTCAGATCTATGCCGGCGCCGGAAAGGTGCTCCAGACCGCGCGAGGAGCGATGTTCTGCATCAGCCAGCGGGCCGAGCACATCTGGGAGGGCGTCTCGTCGGCCACCACCCGTAGCCGGCCGATCATCAACACCCGCGATGAGCCGCACGCCGATGCCGAGCGCTACCGCCGTCTGCACGTGATCGTCGGCGACTCGAACATGAGTGAGTACGCGACCTTCCTCAAGGTCGGGACTACGTCGATTCTGTTGCGCATGCTGGAGGATCCGTCGGTAGTGCTGCGCGACATGACGCTCGAGAATCCGATCCGAGCAATCCGCGAGATCAGCCACGACATGACCTGCACCCGTCGCGTGCGACTGGCCAACGGTCGCGAGCTGAGTGCCCTCGAGATCCAGAGCGAGTACCTGACCCGCGCGCTTCGGTACGCGGAGACGAAAGGTCTCTCACCGCTCGAACAGCAAGCGCTCGAGATGTGGGAGCACTGCCTCACGACACTCGACAGCGATCCGTTCAAACTCGAGCGTGAGTGCGACTGGGTGATCAAGCACAACCTGATCGAGGCCTACCGGGCCAAGCACGATCTGCCGTTGGCGTCACCGCGCGTTGCGTTGGTCGACCTTCAATACCACGATGTCAATCGCGAACGCGGGCTCTTCTACCGGATGCAGGCTCGCGGTCTCGTCGAGCGCATGTGCACCGACGAGGCCATTGACCTTGCGGTCGACGAGCCACCGCAGACCACGCGCGCCCGTCTGCGCGGTGAGTTCATTCGCCGCGCCAAAGAGCGCAAGCGCGACTACACGGTCGATTGGGTGCACTTGAAGCTCAACGACCAAGCGCAACGGACCGTGCTCTGCAAGGACCCGTTCAAGTCGCGAGACGAACGCGTCGAGAAGCTCATCGCGTCCTTGTAGCGATGCCATCGACTGAGAAGCTGGAGCGGCTGCTCAATCTGACCGCCGCCCTGCTCGAGACGGTGAGGCCGCTGTCCGCCGCGGAGATCGCGCAGCGGGTCTATGGCTATCCCGACGAGAAGACGGCCTTCCGGCGCACGTTCGAGCGGGACAAGGACGACTTGCGGGAGATGGGCATCCCGCTCGTGATGAGCGAGATTCCGGGAACGGATCCGCCGGAGACGGGCTACCGGATCCCAAAGGACCAGTACTACCTGCCCGCTCCCGGCCTCGAGCCTGACGAGCTGGCGGCCCTTCACTTGGCCGCGTCCACCGTGCGTCTCGACGGCATCGAGGGCGCCGGCGGACTCTGGAAACTCGGGGGCCGACCGTCTGGGCCTGCCCCCGCCGACACGGGCCCGGAGCTCACCCCGCTTCCGGTGGACTCTCGCCTGGTGGTTCTGTTCGACGCGGTCGCCCAGCGCAAGCCGGTGACCTTCACGTATCACGAGGTCGACCGGACCGTCGACCCCTACCGGCTCGATTTCCAACGGGATCACTGGTACGTGAGCGGCTACGACCACCTACGCGAGGACGAGCGCAACTTCCGAGTGGACCGGATCGAGGGACAGGTCGCGGCGGGTACACGTCACGCTTTTGAGCGGCCAGCCACGGGAGTTCCGGGTGCGAGAGTTGAACCGTGGCAGCTCGGCGAAGGTGAACCGCTGAGCGCGCGGGTACTCGTCGACGCGCAACAAGCGGCGATTGCGGTCGGCGAAGCTGGTCGCGGCACACTCGTTGAGGAGCGTGGCGACGGCTCGGTGATCCTCGAATTGTCGGTGACGAACCTCGACGGGTTTCGCTCGTTCGTGCTTGGCTTTCTCGAGCACGCGGAAGTGCTCGGCCCGCCGGAGTTGCGCGCGGACATCATCGAATGGCTTCAACAGCTGTGAGCCGGATCACGGCGAGCGATCGTCTCCGGCGGCTGCTCGCGCTGCTCCCATGGGTGGCCGCTCACGAAGGTCCAACGGTCGACGAGGTCTGCGCGCGGTTTGCGCTCGATGCCGAAGACCTCCTGAGTGACGTGGCTCTCGTGTCGATGGTCGGCATTCCTCCGTACTCGCCAGGCGACCTGTTCGACATCGTGATCGAGGGCGGTCGGGTGTGGGTTCATCTCTCACCCTCGTTCGATCGCGCATTGCGCCTCACGCCCGAGGAGGGACTGGGTCTCGTCGCCGCGGCGGCGAGCTTGCTGGCGGTGCCGGGTGCTGATCCCGACGGTCCTCTCGCCCGTGCCATCGCAAAGGTCGCGGCGACTCTCGGCGTCGATTCCGACGACACGATTGACGTCGACCTCGGGTATGCGTCCGTCGAGGTGCTCGGTGCCTTGCAGGAAGCCAGTGCGGCTCGGCGGCGAGTCCGCATCGACTACTACGTGCATGGTCGCGACGAGCGCACCACGCGGGAGGTCGACCCGTACCGAGTGTCCGCCGATCATGGCCAGTGGTACCTCGTCGGATTCGACCATCTCCGAGACGACGAGCGGCTGTTTCGCGTGGACCGGGTGGTCGCCGTCGAGGTGCTCCACGCCACCTTCGATCCGCCTGAGGAGCAGCCCACCCTCGGGCTGTTCGAAGCTCGGCCGGATGATCCGCGCGTCGTGCTCGAACTGGAGCCGGAGGCGGCGTGGGTTGTCGAGGTGTATCCCGTCGAGGCGGTCGAGCATGGTGACGCGGGACGGCTGCGGGCGACGATGGCGATCTCTGCGCGCCCGTGGCTCGAGCGGTTGCTGCTGCGGCTCGGGCCGAGAGCCCGAATTGTTCACGTGTCCGGGGACACGGATCTAGCCGGGTGCGCGTCGGAGGCTGCTCGCCGCGTTCTGGCTCGTTACCAGTAGGGGTACCCTCGGCTCGCCGTGACTCCGGACGAAACCGCTGTCGACGAGATGAAAGCAGAGGAGGCGGAGCACGAGCCGTCGGGATCGCGGCGCGCGCGTCGTCGACTGCACGCCCGCCGCAACGCAGTCGAGTGGATCGTCGTCGTGGCTGGTGCACTCCTCGTCGCCGTCGTCATCAAGACGTTTCTCTTCCAGGCGTTCTACATCCCTTCAGTGTCGATGGAACCGACGCTCAAAGTGGGCGACCGGGTATTGGTCAACAAGCTCAGCTACCGGCTCCACGACGTCAATCGGGGCGACATCGTCGTTTTCGAACGACCCCCCACCACTCCGCAAACCGTGGAGGGCTGCGACGGGCAACCGGTCACGATCACTCCGCAGAAGAGCACTGAAGAAGTGCACGACCTCATCAAGCGGGTGGTCGCCGTCGGAGGTGAGACCGTGGAGAGCCGCGGCGGGCGAGTCTTCGTGAACGGTGCACCGCTGACCGAGCCCTACCTCCCGGCAGGGGCCTCGACCCCGTCCTTCGAATCGTCGGCCTTCCCGACGCAGTGCATCCGCGTGCCCAAAGGCGACGTGTTCGTGCTGGGTGACAACCGGCTCAATTCAGCCGCCAGCAACCGGTTCGGACCGATCTCCGAGAATCTCATCGTCGGTCGCGCCTTCATCCGCGTCTGGCCCCTCAGCTCGATCAGTGGGATCTAGAGGCGAGCCACCGCGGCCATCATCCGGTCGACGTGGTCGGAGTAGACGCCGTCGACTCCCATGGCGAGCAAGTTGTCGAGCACGCGCTCGAACTGCGCGTCCCATCCGAAGGACAGCACGTTGAACCGGTGGAACAGGGTTGTCAGGCCGCCGGTCCAGTCGGACTCGTGCAGGTTGACCGCGTCGATGCCGGCGTCCGCCAGCTGAGCGGCACGGCGCTCGGGCCCGAGGCGCATGTGGCGCAACCGGGTTGAGTCGACGAGTCGCACATCGGGGAATCTCGGCCGCCACTCGGCCAACTGTCGCCAGTCGTGATGGCAGAGCCACAGCCGTCCGGGGGCATCGGCGCTCGCGGCTCTCGCGACCGTCACCGCGGGCGCCATCGCCGCAGGATCTTTGACGTCGAGCGAGAGTTCGAACTGCGTCCCACACGCGGCGTACAGGTCCGCCAGCTCGGGGATGTGCTCGGGAAGCTCGGATCGGTTCACCGCCGTGATCGGCCGGCGCCGCAGCCGTGAGCCCACGATGCCGTCGTGGTCGAGCACGGCGATGCCGTCGGCGGTGCACCACACATCGCTCTCCAGGCCACTGGCGCCGAGTCGGAGAGCGAGCGCGAAAGCCTCCAGGGTGTTCTCCGGAGCGTGGGCCCGGGCGCCGCGATGTGCGAAGGCGATCGGGGGCTCGAGCAGCGAGGGAAGGGGCGGGACCATCGAAGGGGGTTGTGCCGCAATGGGCAATTTGGGCCATCCGCGGCACAGGGAAAGGGACGTTGGACCTATTGAGTCAGCAAACAGTAATGACGACGATCAGGAATGCCGATGGAGTAGGGCGTACAGCGGGCAGGAGGCCTTGGGCAATGGCAACGATTCGAGCCACGTGTGTGGATTGCGGGGACGTGGAACTCACGACTGCCGACGTTCGCGTGCGGGTGTGCATCGAGGACAACGCGGGCTCTTACCACTTCCGTTGCCCGCATTGTTCGATGGCGGTCGTGAAGCCGGCTGAGCCTCGCATCGTCGACCTGCTCGTCGCCTCGGGCGTGGAGCTGTCGACCTGGCGCCTTCCCGCCGAGTTGTTCGAGCCTCGTTTCGGCGATCGCATCAGCCACGACGATCTCCTCGACTTCCATGAGTTGCTCGAGAACGACGACTGGTTCGAGACCGTCGTCGACATGATCCGCAAGTAGCGATCACCCCCAGTATCAGCCGACGCGCTGGGTTGCGCCCCGCGATCTGGGTAGCGTCGCGAGCAAATGAGCGTCCTTTGGGTGGTGTCGTTGCTGTTCCTCGCCGCCGGAGCCGTGCTGATCACCTTGACACTGCGCAAGAGCGCCGAGGCCACGATCGACCTGCGTGATGAGTGCGCTCAGCTGGACGAACTCCGGTCGACCCTCGTCGACCTTCGCCACGAGGCCGACGCCACCCGCGCCAGCATTGAACGCCTTCGGTCGCGAGCCAGTCGGAGTCCGGCCGACCGGTAGACCACTCGACCCCACCGCCCACCCACAGAGGCCGGCAGCGTTGCTGCCGTCGTTAGGATTTCGTCCGTGTTCAATGTCGGGGCCGGAGAGCTGATGGTGATCCTGCTCATCGCCCTGATCGTGCTCGGTCCTGAGAAGCTGCCGGAGACGGCCCGCAAAATCGGCAACGTCATGGGCGAGTTGCGGCGGATGTCGAACGGGTTCCAGAACGAGATGCGGTCCGCCATGGACGATCTGGCACGACCGCCACTCGAGTCGGTGAAGGAGGAGTCGGAGACGCCACCTCACGCCGCGCCTGACGCCAAGCCGGACGACCCGGCGGCCTGACCTCCACGCCGACATGAGCACCGAAGCGCTGCCGGCTGGGAGAGCGGACGAGGGTCACATGACCCTGATGGAGCATTTGCTCGAGCTCCGTAAGCGTGTCATCAGGAGTTGCGTCGCAGTGGGCGCCGGAGCGGTTGTCGGGTGGTTTCTCTATCCGCGGATCTTCAAGTTCCTGCTGCACCCGTACAACGAGATCGCGTCGAGCAGTCTCACGGGTGGGCAGGACCTGTTGGCCACCGGCCCCCTCGACGGCTTCGCGGTACGCATCAAGATCACCGCGTACGTCGCGATCGCGTTGGCGATGCCGGTGATCTTGTGGCAGATCTGGCGCTTCGTCTCGCCAGGTCTCTATCGGCACGAGCGTCGCTACGCGTTGCCGTTCGTCGCCTCGGCGCTCGCGCTGTTCGCGCTCGGCGCCAGCATCGCGTACTGGACATTGCCGAAGGCGTTGACATGGCTGGCCGACATCGGCGGCAACAACATCACGCAGGCCTACACGGCCGAGAAGTACTTCCAGCTGATCGCGTACATGATGCTCGCCTTCGGCGTCTGCTTCGAGTTTCCGATCCTGCTGATCTTCCTGCAGCTCGCTGGCATCGTGACCAACGACACGCTGCGGAAGTACTGGCGACATTCGATCGTCGGGATCGCGGTTGTCGTGGCCATCGCCACGCCCAGCAACGACCCGTTCTCGATGCTGGCGCTGTCGGTACCCCTTTGGTTGTTCTATGGCGCAGCGGTCCTCTTCGGCTGGGTGCGTGATCGCCGTGGCCGGCGCGCCACCACGACGACCTGATGACCGACGCTCGCGACGCACTCAACGCGGCCTACGACTTCACACTCGATCCGTTTCAGATCCGCGCCCTCGATGCCCTTGACGAGGGTCAGTCCGTGCTCGTGGCCGCGCCAACTGGATCTGGCAAGACGGTCGTCGCGGAGTACGCGGTGGCCCTCGCCCTGGAGTCCGGAGGCAAAGCCTTCTACACCGCACCCATCAAGGCGCTGTCGAACCAGAAGTACGGCGACCTCGCCCGACGCTATGGCGCCGACCGCGTCGGCCTGCTGACTGGCGACAACTCGGTCAACGGAAGTGCTCCGATCGTGGTGATGACGACGGAGGTGCTGCGCAACATGATCTACGCGGAGTCCGACGCTCTCGACGGGCTGCGCTTCGTGGTGCTCGACGAAGTCCACTACCTGCAAGACACGTATCGGGGGCCGGTGTGGGAGGAGGTGATCCTCCACCTCCCGTCGGACGTGCGCCTCGTGTGCCTCTCGGCGACGGTCTCGAACGCAGAGGAGCTTGCCGACTGGATCACGACGGTGCGAGGCCCAACCGCAGCGGTCATCGAGGACCGCCGCCCCGTCGAGCTCGTCAACCTCTACTGCGTCGGCGACCGGTCATCGCCCGAGCTGCACTTGCTCCCCACACTCGTTGATGGCCGCCCGAACCCGGAAGCGAGCAGGCTCGACGCGGAATCGCTTCGCGACCCTCGGATCCGGGGGCGACCGCGCCGGCGGTTCTTCACCCCGCGACGGGTGGAAGTGGTCGAGCGCCTCGCCGACGAGGACCTCCTGCCGGCGATCTTCTTCATCTTCAGCCGTGCGGCCTGCGACGACGCCGCCGGGGCGTGCGTGGCCGCGGGCCTGCGGCTCTCGGACTCCGACGCGCGACCGCGCATCCGCGCGATCGCTGAGCAACACGTCGAGAACCTCTCCGACGCCGACCTCGACGTGTTGGGATACGACCGCTGGCTCGCTGCCCTCGAGCTCGGCATCGCCACCCATCACGCGGGCATGGTCCCGCCGTTCAAGGAAGCGGTCGAGGCGTGTTTCGTTCAAGGGCTCGTGAAGGTCGTGTTCGCGACCGAGACGCTCGCCCTTGGGATCAACATGCCGGCGAGGACCGTCGTCATCGAGAAGCTGTCCAAGTTCACCGGCGAGCGTCACGAATTCTTGACGCCCGGTGAGTACACGCAGCTCACCGGGAGAGCCGGCCGAACCGGGCTCGACCCCCTCGGGTACGCGGGCGAGCAGTGGTCGCCCAATGTGCCGTTCGAACAGGTGGCATCGCTCGCGTCGAGTCGCGCCTTTCGCCTGACCTCCGCTTTCCGTCCGACCTACAACATGGCCGCGAACCTGGTGCAACGGTACGAGCCGGCCGACGCGCATCACCTGCTGAACCTTTCGTTCGCGCAGTACCAGGCGGACCGCTCCGTTGTGCGACTGGAGACTCGCCTCGACAAACGTCGCGCCGCGCTCGAGACACTCCGATCCGAGGCGAGCTGCGATCGAGGTGACGTGCACGAGTACCGCGAGCTGCTCGGCCGCGCGGACGACGCGCGCCGGCAGGTGGTGTCCCCGACGGGGCAGGTGAGCGAGGCTCTGGTTCGCCTGCGGCCGGGCGATGTCATCGAACTGGATGCCGGCCGACGCGGAGGTCGTGCCGCGGTGCTCAGCTTCGCCAACCGGCGTGATGAATCACGGCTCAAAGTCATCACCGCGAACCGCAAGGTGCTCACGCTTGACGCGGCCGACTTCGACGCGCCGCCAGAAGTGCTCGGTCACGTCGAGCTACCGGTGCCCTACGCGCCGAACAACCATGCATTTCAGCAACAGGTCGCTCGGAAGTTGCAACAGGCACGGTTGCGCGGCCCCGAGCGATCGCGTCCCCCTCGCGCTGGGGCGGCAGAGCACGCCCGCGCTGCGGCTCAGGCCGACGCGCATCCGGTCGCTCGCTGCCGGGACCGCGATCACCACCTGCGAGCGCTGGCCCAGGCTCAACGGGCAGAGGCCGAGGTGAACGATCTCGAGCGGCGGGTGAAGGGGGAGACCGGCTCGCTGGCGCGTCATTTCGATCGCGTGCTGCGGGTGTTGGAGGCGTGGGGTTACCTCGACGGCTGGGCGTTGACGGAGAAGGGAGACCGGCTCGCTCATCTGTATCACGAGTGTGATCTGCTGCTCGCCGAGGCGATCCAGTCCGGGCTGTTCGACGATCTCGACCCCGCGGCCTTTGCAGGCCTCGTGTCGGTCTTCACCTACGAACACCGAAGCTCGACACCACCACCCGCGCCGTGGTTCCCCTCCGGAAAGGTGCGGGAGCGCTTTGGTGAGATCGAGCGACTCGCGCACGACATCAACGCCGACGAGCACGAGGCCGCGCTCTCACAAACGCGGATGCCCGACCCGGGCTTCGTCGCACTGGCGCACGCATGGGCTGCGGGCGGCGATCTCGACGGCGTGCTCGAGGACGAAGACCTCTCCGGCGGTGACTTCGTGCGCAACATCAAGCAGCTCATCGACTTGCTCCGGCAGATGGCCGACGCCGCCCCCAACGCGGCCACTCGACGGGTAGCGGCGCAGGCGGCGGAAGCGTGCTTCCGCGGCGTGATCGCGGCGTCGTCTGTGGTGAGTTCGGCGGTCGATGACGACGAACCCGAGCTGCTGATCGAAGAGGAGCTGCATGACGATTGAGAAGGGCCAACCCTGGGGGGCGCCGGGGCCGCTGCCCTCGGATGCCGTGATCGTGCGCAGTGATGCCGAAGCCCGCGCCGTCGTCGAGCGGGCCCGGCGCGCGGGAGATCCGGTCCCGGCACTGGGATTGCTCGGCGGAGACCTCTGCCGAACTGTCGGAGGAGCCGGCGATGAAGCGCGTCTGCGCTCAGCTGAAGCCGTACAACTCCCGGTCGACCTGGGCGCGGCGCTGATCGACGGACGATTGCACTGGTTCGTCGCACACCTCGTCGCGCGCAAGCGATGGTGGCGCGGACAGTTACACGCGGCGATGAACGCCGAGTTCCTCGGAAAGTGGGATGTCGCGCCCCGCAGCCATCCCAACGACGGCTTGCTCGACACGTTCGACGTGACGATGTCGGTGGGGGATCGCATTAAGGCACGTTCGCGACTCGCAACCGGAACGCATCTGCCGCACCCGCACATCAAACAGCGTCGCGTGTCGGCGTTGCAGATCGACGTGGACGGTCTCGACGTGTGGCTCGACGGAGAGCGGATCGGGCCGGCGAAGACGCTGTCGATCAGAGTCGAACCCGACGCTCTGCTGTGCGTCGTGTAGACAGGCGACGTGACACCAGACCTCGCCCGGGTGAAGGAGCGCCTCGCGGCGGAGGTCGACAAGCGAGCCGACGTGTTGCTCGACGCATCGCACGAGATCCACGCCCACCCGGAGCTCTGCTTCGAGGAGCGCTTCGCGCACGACCTGCTCACGGGGCTGCTCGAGGCCGAGGAGCTCGACGTCGAGCGTCACGCCTTCGACCTCGACACGGCGTTCATCGCGCGCGCCGGGAGTGGAGACGGGCCGACGATTGCGGTGTTGTGCGAGTACGACGCGCTGCCGGGGATCGGACACGCGTGCGGCCACAACATCATCGGCACCGCGGGTCTCGGTGCAGGGGTCGCGGCCGCCGCCTTGGCCAATGAGCTCGGAGGTCGGCTCGTGATTCTCGGGACGCCGGCTGAGGAAGGCGGTGGCGGCAAGGAAGTGCTCGTGCAGCGAGGTGCGTTCGAGGGCGTCGACGCCGCGATGATGGTGCATCCCGCGGGCGCTGACCTCACGCGGATGAACGTGATCGCGAACCACCAGATGAGGGTGCGGTATCACGGCCAGGCGGCCCACGCCGCGGCGTTCCCGCACAAGGGACGCAATGCGCTCGATGCCGCTGTGCTCGGCTACATGAATGTGGCGGCACTCCGCCAGCACATCAGGCCGAACGAGCGCATCCACGGGATCTTCACGGACGCGGGCGACAAGCCGAACATCGTGCCGAGCTTCGCCGCGGCCGAGTGGTACGTCCGATCGCCGACGGTGAAGTTGCTCGATCGGCTCAAGCCGCGCGTCATCGCATGTCTCGAGGCGGGCGCACAGGCGGCCGGTTGCGAGATCGAGATCGAGTGGTACTCGCCGGTCTACGCCGACATGGTCGACAACCGAGCGATGCTCGACTTGTACGTGGCCAACGCCGCGGCCACAGGTCGCGACGTGATCGACCCCGACAGCGCGGACACCGCGGTCGTCGGGAGCACCGACATGGGCAACGTGTCGTACGTCGTTCCGTCGATCCATCCGATGATCAAATCTGCGCCCGCGCACCTGTCGATCCACACCCCCGAGTTCGCCGAGTACACGGCCGCGGCCGACGGCGATGCCGCGGTGATCGACGGCGCCAAGGCCATGGCGATGACGGTGGCCGACCTCTGGCTGCGGCCCGAGATCCTGGCTGCGGCCAAGGACGAGTTCGCCCGATCCGTAGCAGAACGGCGGCGATAAACGCGCGATCCGCGGTCCGCTGCGGCGCGGGGTCCGCCGGGTAAGTTGCCAAATCAATGACCGTCTACGTCGCTGAGGACTTCGAGCCGGACGAGGCCGACATCCTCCGGCGGTACTTCACCAACCTCGACGGTCCCGTGTTTGCCCTGGTCAACCTGCCGGAAGTGGTCAAGGGGGCGCTCTTCGCCCGGTACAGCCGCTCGGCCAAGAGCCTGCGCCGGCTCTTTCTCGACGAGTTCGTCGGCGATCTGGACATCTCGGGTGACCTGACCGTCGACGCCACCGTCGGGCTCCGCCGAGCGGAGGAGTTGTACGACCGGGTGTTCTTCGAATACGGCGACGATTCCGTCGCGCAACTCGGCGGCGTGCACCTGGCCTGCGAGCAGTCGTCCAACCTGCTGACCAAGGTCCTCGAGTGGGGCCGGCTGATGAGCTACCTCGAGCAGTCGACCCGCTACATCGCCTACGACACCCGCATCGGGGGCCGGTACCGCTTCTACCGCGACCCCGCAGTGCTCGGCTCACCGCTCGGTACCCGCTACGTCGGCGACATGGACCGTCTGTTCGACACCTATGCCGAACTCGTTCCCGTGCTTGCGGATTTCTTTCGTGATCGTTTCCCGAAGGATCCGGGGGACACGGACTTCGTCTACCGCCAAGCCGTCCGAGCGAAGGCGTTCGACGCCTTGCGAGGAATCCTGCCCGCGGCCTCGCTGTCCAACGTCGGGATCTACGGAACCGGGCAGGGCTACGAGCAACTGCTCTTGCGCATGCGCGCGCACCCGCTGCCCGAGGCGCGGGCCTACGCGGACCTCATGCTCACGGAGCTGCGCAAGGTCATTCCGTCCTTCTTGAAGCGCGTCGACCTCGACGACCGCGGCGTGGCCTGGAGCACGTACCTCGCCACCAACCGAGCCGCGATGGAAGACATCGCCGGGACGCTCTTCCCGATCGATCAAGTGAAAGCCGAGGACGCGCCGCTCGTGCGGCTCGTGGACTTCGATCCCGACGCCGAGGTGAAGCTCGTCGCGTCGATGCTGTATCCGTTCGCCCACGTGCCCGAGGTACAGATCGAGGGCACGGTTCGGGCGATGTCGACCGAGGAACGTTTGGCGATCGTGCGGGCCTACACGGGTGATCGCGCCAACCGGCGCCACAAGCCTGGTCGGGCCCTCGAGCGCACGGGTTATCGCTTCGATGTCTTGGCCGACTACGGCGCGTTCCGCGACCTGCAGCGGCATCGCATGCTGACGGTCGAGTGGCAGCCGCTTTCGCCCCGACACGGCTACACGCGACCGGAGGCTGTCGAGCTCGCCGGTCAGGCGGCGGCATTCGACACGGCGATGGAGCGTTCGGCCGAGTTGCACGACGCGCTGCTCGAACGATTTCCGGCGCAGGCTTCGTACGCCGTGTGCCTCGCGTACAAGGTGCGCTTCGTGCTGGACATCAATGCCCGCGAAGCGATGCATCTCCTCGAACTGCGTTCGACCCCCCAAGGCCATCCCGCGTACCGCCTGGTGGCCCAGGAGATGCACCGCCTCATCGCCGAGGAGGCGGGGCACCACGCGGTTGCGGAAATGATGCGTTTCGTGGACCACTCGCCCGAGCCGTCGCTCGAGCGGCTGGCGGCCGAGCGCCGCGCCGAGCAGCGCCGCCGCTCACTTCAGTAACCCCTCGCCGGGCCGGTTTGCCGGCTTTTGTCGGGATTTTCTGTTGCTGATGTGGTCGATGGGGTTGATGTGGCGTATGTGGATGATTTAGGGTGATCCCAACGCGGGCGGAGCCCCGGAGGTTCCGTCATCCGCGTCACCGCCAACTTCCGAGAGCATCGAAGCGCAACCATCCTGGCCGTCATCGGCGCGGTGGCGGCACTGGCGATTGCCGGCATGGCGGCGACCGGGCGCTACACCGTTCGCCGCGGCGACACGCTGTCCAGCATTGCCATGCGCCAGAACCGTTCGATTTCGGCCATCGCAATCGCCAACGGCGTGACCGACCCAGATCGCATCTTCGCCGGCCAGGTCCTCACCATCCCGGATGCGGGGACGAAGCCAGCACCGGCGGCGGTGGGCGGCATCGTCGTGGTGCAGCCGGGCGAGACGCTCACGCGGGTCTCGGCGCGCACTGGTGTGCCGATGGCGACGCTGATCGCCGCCAACGGCCTGGTGAAGCCCTACTACGTCTACGCCGGCGGGCAGCTCCGGCTCGGCAGCCGCAACGGCGCCAGCACGGTGAACCTCCAGCGCTGCCCGGTGGCCGGCGCTCGATTCATGAACGACTGGGGTTTCCCCCGAGCCGATACCGGGTTTCACGAGGGCAACGATCTGATGGCCAAGCAGGGCGTGCCGATCGTCGCTCCAGTGAGCGGCGTCGTCACGCATCGCGTGGGCACGATCGGCGGCAACGCCTTTCGCCTCGTCGGTGCGGACGGAACGATGTACTACGGCGCCCACATGAAGTCGTTCGGCAAGAGCGGCAGGGTCAAGGCGGGGGATGTCCTCGGGACGGTAGGCGATACCGGTGACGCAAAAGGCGGGCCGCCACATCTGCACTTCGAGGTTCATCCGGGCGGCGGAGCGGCCGTGAATCCGTACCCGTACCTGGTCGCAGCCTGCCGGTGAGGCAGCTGGCCGCGGCGGCGGCGGCTGTCTTGGTGCTGTCGTTCGGAGGGCAGGCGGCCACCTCGGCGGGTGCGGTCGCGCCCGCTGGTGTGGTGCACGTCGTGCGGGCGGGGGACACGTTGTCGTCGATTGCGGCGCGCTACGGAACGACGGCTGGAGCCATCGCTCGGGCCAACCGCATCCGAAATCCAGACGTCGTCGTTGTCGGCCGCAGGCTCACCATCCCCGCCGGAGCCGCTCGCTCGCGCACCGCTGGCCTACCTGCGAGGTTGCTGGCGCACCCGGAGCGGCTGGCGCTGCGTCCCAACTTCGATCGCTGGGCGGCGCACTACGGGGTGCCCGCTGACCTTCTGAAGGCCCTTGCGTGGGTCGAGTCGGGCTGGCAGCGCACCGTGGTGTCCAGGACAGGGGCGATCGGGATCGGTCAGCTGCAGCCGGCCACCGTCGATCATGTGCGGAGCCTGATCGGCCTCAGACTCGATCCCTACAACGCCGACGACAACATCCGGATGAGCGCCCGGTTCTTGCGGTTCTTGCTCGATCGCACGGGAGGCGACGTCCCGACGACGCTCGCGGCCTACTACCAGGGGTTGCGCTCCGTGCGTACCAGGCCGGTGCTCGGTGAGACCAAGCAGTACGTCGCCACCGTGCTCGCGTTCCGCCCGATGTTCCGCTAGGGCGATGGCGAGCGGAGCGCTCGATTTCCCTTTCGGGCGATGTGTCCAGCGCCCCGTCACGGTGAGTGCAATGCTGTCCCTCCTGCTGGGGTAGCGGGCGGCGACGACCGTGAAAGGGGACAGGAACTGGACGCGATCATCTCGCTGCGAGGGGTGACGAAGCGATTCGGGTCGCACACCGTCCTGGAGGACATCACCTTCGACCTTCCCAAGGGCAAGATCAGCGCCATCATGGGTCCGTCGGGCACCGGCAAGTCGGTGCTCTTGAAGAACATCATCGGGTTGTTACGGCCCGACGCCGGCGAGATCTGGGTCGACGGCGAAGAGACCGTTCGCATGGGGGAGAAGGACCTCTACCGGGTCCGCCGCAAGTTCGGCGTGCTCTTCCAGGACGGGGCGCTGTTCGGCTCGATGAACATGTACGACAACACGGCGTTTCCGCTGCGCGAGCACACGAACAAGTCCGAGAAGGACATCCGCGAGATCACGCTCTCGAAGCTCGAGATGGTCGGGATGCTCGACCACCTCAAGAAGTACCCCGGTGAGGTGTCCGGTGGAATGAGGAAGCGGGCGGGCCTCGCACGCGCGCTCGTGATGGACCCCGAGATCGTCTTGTTCGACGAACCCGACTCCGGGCTCGATCCTGTGCGCGTGTCCTACCTCGACGAGCTCACGAAGAAGATCCAGGAAGAAGTGGGTGCGACGTTCTTCATCATCACCCACAACATCCCGTCGGTGATGCGCACGGCCGACTTCATCGGAGTTCTCTTCCGGTCAGGCTTGGTCAGGTTTGCCAGCAAGGAAGAGATGATCACGGGCGACGAGCCCATCATCAAGCAGTTCCTCGCCGGTCGTGCCCGCGGGCCGATCGGAATGGACGAGCTCGCCACGGAGGAGTCGGACATCGAGCGAGAGCTGGTTGATCGTGAAGACCGGCGCCTCGCGGCGGAGGGTGTCTCAGCCGATGAAGCCAACGCGATCATGACGGTGTAGGGAAGTCTGTGATCGGCAAGGTCCAGTTCCTGTTGCGGGAGACGGGGAACCTCTTCGCGATCTCGCTCGAGGGGCTGCGCAAGACCTACGACGTGCGCCACTGGTGGAAGGAGTACCTCCGCCAGTGCTGGTTCATCGCCAAGGTGTGCACGTTGCCGAGCATCCTCATCGCCATTCCGTTCGGCGCGGTCATCGCGCTGCATGTCGGAACGCTCAACCGCCAACTCGGCGCGGAGTCGGCCACGGGTGCGGCCATGGTGCTGGCCATCGTGCGCGAGGCCTCGCCGGTCGCGACCGCGTTGCTGATCGCCGGCGCGGGTGGCTCGGCGATGACGGCCGACCTCGGCTCGCGCAAGATCCGTGACGAGATCGCGGCCATGGAGGTGATGGCCGTCAACCCGGTGCACCGGCTCGTCACCCCGCGGCTGTTCGCGGCGTCGACCGTTGGCCTGTTCCTCGTGTCGCTGGTCAGCGTCGCCGGCATCGCGGGCGGCTACTTCTTCAACGTCGTGGTGCAGGGCGTCACGCCGGGCGCGTACTTCCAGGGCTTCTCGGCGCTGGCGCAACTTCCCGACCTCTACTCGTCGATGGCGAAGGCCTGGGTCTTCGGGTTCATCGCAGCGATGGTGGCTTGCTACAAGGGCCTCTACGCGAAAGGCGGACCAAAGGGAGTGGGCGACGCCGTGAACCAGGCCGTCGTGATCACGTTCATCCTCATCTTCTTTGCCAACTTCATCATGACCAGTCTCTACTTCGCCCTGGTGCCTCAGAAGTTCTAGATGGCTGCGCTCATGGTCTCGCTCCGCTCCTTCGTCGCTGCGCTCGACGTCCGGCTCGTCGCTGGCGCTTCCCTCGCCGGCTGCGGTCAAGTCGGTGGTAACTGATGGCCGCTACAACTCGCGTCGCGCGCGTTCCCAAAGCCGTGGTCACCACGCTCGGCAACGCGCTGGAGGAAGTCGGCAAGCAGCTCAGCTTCTACGCCAACATCATGGGAGAGCTGATCTTCAACTGGCGCATCAAGTGGAAGTACCGCGCCGTCGTCTTCAACCTCGTCTCCGACATCACGATCGGCGCCGGCGCACTCATCGTCGGCGGCGGCATGGTGTTCGTGATCTTCTCGATGTCGTTCTTCACAGGCACGGAAGTCGGGCTCCAGGGTTACAAGGGACTGCAGCAGATCGGCGCCGAGGCCTTCACCGGGCTCATCGGCAGTTTCGCCAACACCCGGGAAGTCACGCCTCTCATCGCCGGTGTGGCGTTCGCGGCCCAAGTTGGAGCCGGATTCACCGCGGAGCTGGGCGCGATGCGCATCTCCGACGAGATCGACGCGCTCGAGGTGATGTCCGTACCGAGCAAGCCGTACCTGGTTGCCACGCGGGTCACCGCGGCGCTCATCGCGATCATCCCGCTGTATCTCATCTCGCTGTTCGCCAGCTTCTTTGCGACGAAGCTCGTGAGTACCAAGTTCTTCGGTCTCTCGTCTGGCGTCTACGACTACTACTTCCGTCTCTATCTGCCGTTCCGCGACGTGATCTTCAGCCTCACCAAGGCGATGCTCTTCGCGACCGTTGTGGCCCTGATCCACTGCTACTACGGGTACAACGCGAGCGGTGGACCGGCGGGCGTCGGCGTCGCCGTAGGTCGTGCCATTCGACTCAGCATCGTCGCGGTCGTTGTCTTGAACCTGATCCTGTCGTTGATCTTCTGGGGCGGCGGCAACACCGTCAGCCTCACGGGGTAGTTGGTCGTTGCAGCTCACCACCCGCAACCGGAACATCATCAGCGGTCTGATCGCTCTCGTGCTGCTGTTCAGCGCGATCACGATCGGAGTGTCGGCGAGCTTTGGCGCCTTCGACGACACCTACATCCTGAAGGGCAGCTTCGACGCGGCCGGCCAGGGGCTCCAGAAGAGCAGCGATGTGAAGTTGCGCGGGGTCAACATCGGGAAGGTCTCGACGGTCGCGCTGGTCGACGGACGAGCGCTCGTGACGATGGACATCAAGTCCAGCAACAAGATTCCGTACTCGGCCACGGCGACCGTCCGTGCAAAAACGCTGTTCGGCGAGAAGTTTGTCGACATCGAGCCGGGGTCGGGCGAAGCAATCGGGCCCTTCTACTCGAAGAAGGGCGAACTGCTCGATCGGTGTGACAAGTCCGCGCAGCCGGAGCACACCTGCACGACCGGAGGGTTCGAGCTCGAGCGGGTCCTCGCTGATGCCTATCCGCTGTTGAAGCAGATTCGCCCCGACGAGTTGATGACGGTGATCCACAACCTGGCTGATGCGGGCAACGGCCTTGGGCCCAGCATCAACCGGCAGTTCATCAACAGCCAGAAGATCCTGGACGTGAATGCTGCGCACGATGCGGACACCCGTCAGTTCCTTGCCGACCTCGCCAAGCTCTCCGATCAGCTAGGGATCCGCGCCGACGACGTCGTCGCGACCGCGAACGACCTGAACACCGCGCTGCCCACGCTGAACAGCCGGTCGGACAAGTTGAACTCCCTGCTCGGGCAGACCGCGAGGCTGTCGAACGACCTTGCGGACCTGCTGCGCAACAACAAGGCATTCATCGACTCGAGCTTCACCGGCGGGCAGGAAACGCTGAACGTGCTGTTCGACCACCGCAACGACATCGTGCCGTTGGTGGTGGGGCTGCGCGAGTACCTGCAAACCCTGACGGAGATCACTCGCCTCGATGCCGGCGACGGCACGCTCATGGCTGCCGTGAAGAGCCTCACCGCCGGCGACGCGTGCCAGGTCTTCACCTGCCGGACATCGGCGTCCGCGGCGGCCGCGAGCACCGCAGTCCCGCCGGGCGACCCGACCGGACTTGGGGCCATCCTCCCGAACCTGCCGGCATCCGGGTCGACCGTCCAACAGCTTCTCGAGCATCTGGCGAGGTTGGGCGCCTCATGATGCGCACCGCCATCAAGTTCGGTGGCTTCGTGCTGATCTGCCTGACGTTCACGATGTATCTCGCGTTCACCATCGGGAACGTGAGCGTCACCGACCCTCTGGCGAGGGACTACTACACACTCAACGCCAACTTCGACGACGTCACGGGATTGCTGATCAACGACAACGTGAAGATCGCGGGCGTGGTCGTCGGCAAGGTGAAGGGCATCGAGATTGTCGGCGGCCGCGCCCGCGTGACGTTCACGGTGCGGAAGGGCATCGCGCTGGCCGACGACACGAAGGCCGCAGTGCGGTGGCGGAACTTGATCGGTCAGCGCTACGTGTACCTGTATCCGGGCAAGAACACTGTCACGCGTCTGACCAGCGGCAAGGACATCGCGACCACCACGTCGGTCGTCGACCTCGGGGAATTGTTCAACAGGCTCGGACCGATCGTGGCGTCGATCGACAACCGGCAGGTGAACGACTTCCTCGACACCATGACGCAGGCCCTCGACGGCAACCAGGACAAGCTCGGGAAGGCGATCGACGACTTGGCGGTCCTCATGAAGGGCCTCGCGACGCGCGATCAGAGCCTCGGCCGGCTCGTCGAGAACCTCAACACCGTTGCCGGCGTGATCACGAGCCGGGACCAGCAGATCCGGGTGATGCTCGACAACCTCGTGCTGATCTCGGCAACGTTCAGTGCCAACACGGAGACGCTCGACACCGCGCTGAAAGAGTTCGGCGACTTCTCCACCAACCTGCACGCGATCCTGGCCAACAACGCCGCCGAGATCGACGGCATCATCACCAATCTCGACCTCATCACCACTGATGTCGTCGCACCCAAGCTGGCCGAGCTCGACAGCGCATTGAAGGGCGTCGATGCTGCCGCCCGCAGCATCTTCGACTCGTCCCGCCTCGGGGAATGGCTGAATCAAGCCATCCTGTGCTTCGACACGGCTCCGCCTCCTCCGGGAATGGCGTGCAAGCAGCCCATCTTCAAACAGACGAGCTCGACCCCCAGCGCCGCAGCTCCGGTTGCCAGTGACATCGGCGGCCGGGCGTCGACCCCCACGGCCGGTATCAGCGCCCTCGAGCAGCTCCTGCTGAGGAGCGCACGATGAGGTCGTTCCGCGACATGAATCCGTACCTCGTGGGCATCGTCTCGGTGCTCATCCTCGGTGCGATCACCGGCGCGTCGTTCGGCGTCGGCCTGTTTCATCTGCTCGAGAACACGTACGACGTTCGAGTCGAGTTCAGCGATGCTGCCGGATTGAAGACCGGCGATTCGGTTCGCGTCGCGGGAGTGAAGGCCGGCCGGGTGACCGACATCACGGCCGATCGCGACAAGGGTCTCGTCCTCGTCGACCTCGTCGTCAACAAGGGCGTTGATCTGGGCACGAACACTTCCGCCGACCTCGCCCTCGAGACCTTGCTCGGTGCGAAGTACGTCCGACTGAAGACCCCTCTCCCGATGACGAAGGACCATCTCGCGGATCTCCCGAAGAACGACCCGCGCCGGACGATCCCGGTCAGCCGCACGTCCACACCCTTCGACATCTTCAAGATCACCCGTATCGGCACCGAGGGAATCAAGCAGCTCAAGACCGATGAGTTGAACAAGCTGATCAACGACCTGGCCGACGTCACCCAGGGCAAGCAACAGTCGATCGCCGATCTCGTGAACGGCCTCGACAAGGTGTCGACGGCGATCAACTCACGCAACGCGGAGCTGGGACAGCTGCTGGACCGGGCCGACACGTTGTCGCAGACCCTGGCGGACAAGGACCAGACCCTCGTCGCGCTGATCGACGAGAGCAAGAAGATCCTGGATCTGCTCGTCGCGCGACGCGACGAGCTGGGACGCGCGCTGGGCGAGGGCAGTGATGCGGTGGTCGAGCTCGCCCGGATCATCGGCGTGCACCAGCTCGAACTCGATCGGATCCTGTCGACGCTGCATCCCACACTTGACGTCGTTGCTGCGAACCAGCAGCAGATCGACACGGCCCTTGCATGGCTCGGTCCTGGCTTCTACCAGCAGTCGTTGTCGGGGAGTCACGGGCCGTGGCTTGACCTGTTCATCCGGTCGCTTGGGCCTGACGTGGTCGGCACGCTCTGCAACGTTCTGGTCCAACCTCCGAAGACGTGCGGCCCGTGACGGCGAAGCTGAACCGCCGGGTCATCCGACTGATCGCAATGGCGATGACGTCGGCACTCCTCGCGTCCGGATGCTCCCTCATCGGCGGTGGTGGCGGCGGGGGTATCAAGCTGATCGCGTACTTCCCGAGAGCGGTGTCGGTCTACAAGTCGTCGCAGGTGCGGGTGCTCGGCCTACCCGCGGGGACCGTCGACGCCGTCGAGGTCGTCGGGACAGAGGTCAAGATCACGATGACGATCGAGAAGGGCGTGCCCATCCCCAAGGACGTCTCCGCGTTGATCGCGCCGCAGTCGCTGATCGGCGAGCGCTACATCCAGCTCAGCCCCGCGTGGCGCCAGGGGCTCGAGAAAGCACCCAACGGGATGGAGCTCCGCAACACGCCCGATCATCCGGACCGCGTGATCATCCCGGTCGAGCCCGACGAGGCCCTGGCCGAGTTGAAGAAGTTCGTCGACGCGCTCGACCCGAACGGCCTGGGCCGCCTCATCACCAACCTGTCGGATGACCTGAAGGGCCAGGGTCCGACGCTCAACCACGCCCTCGATCAGGTCAGTCAGATCGTCACCACGTTCGCAGAGAAGGATCAGCAGCTCGTCAACATCGTGGACCACTTCGACAAATTCACGGCCACGCTGTCCACTCGGGAGACGCAGCTCGGCGACATCCTCGCCACGTTCGCGCAAGCGACTCAGGTATTGGCCGACGAGCGCCAGAGCCTCGAGAACCTTCTTGCCGGCCTCGCCAACCTCTCACGCGACGGGCTCAGCCTCGTCGCCAAGCATTCGCAGAGGCTGAAGACCGATCTCGACACGCTCACGCGTCTGGCCCAGTCGATCGACGTGAACCTGGGCGCGATCGGGCAGCTCGTCGATTCCACTCCGCAGCTCGCCAAGGGGATCATCGGCGCCTTCAACGCCGATCTGCGGGCGTTCAACCTCCGGCAGAACTTCGGCCCCCTGGCCCAGGAGGCGCTCGCTCCGCTGTTCAACGCGATCGGGGTGACGCCTCCGGCCATCTGCCCTCCGGTGTTGCAGGAGTGCGCCCTCACTGGGCAGGCGATCGGGCCCGCGGCCACCGTGAGGTTGGCGAACGCCACCACGCCGATCGACGATCTCCTCGGTCTTCTCGGATCGCCCGGCGCGTCACCTCGGGCTGGCGCTTCCGGCGCAGACCACCTGGCTGACGGCGCGAGCGCGATCGGTGGATTCCTGCGCTCCGCCGCCGCCGGAATGCTGGGCGCATCGTGAGACGCGGGGCGATCGCGCTCGTGGCATGCCTGATCGTGGCAACGGGTTGCTCGCTGCCCGGTCGCAAGACCGGCCCGTTCACGTTGACGGCCACGTTCAGAGACGTGGGCGACCTGGTGGTGAACCACGCGGTGCAGGTCGCTGATGTGCGGATTGGCTCCGTCACCAAGATCGAGCTCACGCCGGACTTCACCGCGAAGGTGACGATGTCCATCGACGACCCACACCTCGAGGACGACGCCGTCGCCGAGCTGCGGCAAACATCGCTGCTCGGTGAGAAGTTCATTCAGCTGCGCGCGTGTGATCCATCGGGCACGCACAGTGATCAGGGTTGCAAGCCGGCCGCGGGGCCACTGAAGAGTCGCGGCGAGATTCCGCTCGAGCGCACGAAAGAGGCGCCAGAGCTCGAGTTCGTCGCCGACCAGGCGATCCAGCTGCTCGGGGGCGTCGCCGCCAACGACCTCGCGACGGTCATCCAGACCGGCTCTGTGGGATTCGCCAACCGAGGCCCCGAGCTGCGCGGGCTCATCGACGACCTGTCCACGGTGAGCGCAGGCCTTGCGTCACAGACCACCAACATCCAGACGATCATCGACGGGCTCGACCGGGCGACTTCCACATTGGCGGCAGACAGCTCCGGGCTCGACCAGCTCCTGCTCAATCTGTCGAACACCACGACGGTTCTGGCCAGCAACCGTCAGCAGCTGGTCGACACGTTGAAAGCGCTGACACGGCTTGCGCAAGCGGAGAACGAACTCATCTTCAACCCATACGTGCAGCAGGTAGACCTGCAGATCAAGCAGGTCGACGCCATCCTCGGACGGGTGGCGGCCGGCCGCCAAGAGGTCGCGACGCTCATCGAATGGATCAATCGCTTCGTGTACAAGGTCCCGGTGGGCATCCCCAACGAG
Source organism: Acidimicrobiaceae bacterium (assembly GCA_041166685.1). Lineage (GTDB taxonomy): Bacteria > Actinomycetota > Acidimicrobiia > Acidimicrobiales > JACDCH01 > DASUCS01. Next base: position 26,829 of record JBEEGD010000430.1, read on the forward strand.
TTCGCGCAGGTGTACGCGTGGTTCGCGAACTGCGCGACGCCGGGGTCGGGGTGTTAGTTCAATGAGCGAGCGACAGCGAGCGAATCAGAGACACAGTGTCGTAATTCGCCGCGAAGCGGCGAAGCTCATTGGTGCTCCGTGGAGTTCGCTCGGGGCGGAAGTTGTCGCGGGTGAGGTGCGGCACCAATGAGTCGGCGCACGATCATCAACTTGGTGTTCTTCGTCTTCGTGTTCTTCGTCATGTGCGTGTGGGCCGTGTCGAACATCGTCACGATCGATGCCATCGACAAGCCGTACACGGTGACCGGCGAGTTCGCCGCCGCGTCCGGGATCCTTCCGAACGCCGAGGTTGCCTATCTCGGCGTCCACTACGGCCGCGTCATCGACGTCCAGCGCAAAACCGGTGCCGAGAACTGTGGGAAGAAGGCCGGCACTCCCGTTCAGGGCTGCGTGAAGATGACGATGAAGCTCGACAACAACCGGAAGGACATCCCGAAGGATGCGGTAGCGAGAATCTTCCGCAAGTCGGCGATCGGCGAGCCCTACATCGACTTCCAGCCGCCTGCGGGCTTCGACACGAAGAAGGCGCAGCCCGCGGACTTCTTGCGGAACGGCGACAACGTCACCATCGACCACACGCAGAACCCGCTCGAGTTCTCTGAGCTGCTCCGGTCGGTGGCTGACCTGTTGCACCACATCGATGCCGAGAAGGCGGGCACGCTCATTCATGAGCTCGCACTCGCGCTCGACGGGCGCGGCGATTCGTTGCGCGAGCTGACCATCGCTGCCGACAAACTCACACAAACGTTCGCGCAGAAGACCGATGTGCTGGACCGGTTGGCCACGAACAACACGCGGGTCACGAAGGTTCTCGGTGCGCATGCGAACGACTTCGGCCAGTCGCTCACGAATCTGCGCTTGCTCGCCGACTCGCTGCGAAACGCGAACGGCGACACTGCGGTGCTCCTCGACGAGGGGAGTCAGCTCATGGGCCAGCTCGCCGACCTCGTCAGCGTCGAGAAGGGCAACCTCGATTGCGTCCTGCACGATGTCGGTGACTTGATCGACATGACGTCGACGCCGGAGCGCATTTCGGGTACGTCGTATCTCCTGGAGAACGGCCGGACCGCGTTCGACCTGGTGGTGAAGGCCGGCGATCGGGAACCCGATGGGCTGTGGGCCCGGGTGAACCTGATGTCAGATCCGAACAACCCCGCGCCGCAGTACAACCCTGCTCACCAGCTGCCGCCGGTCCCAACGGTGCCGGCCTGCGCATCCACCATCCCTGCGTCTACTGGGCCGGACTTCGTTCCCGCGCAGGTCGCGGCGGCCACCACCACGACGACGGTCTCGTTCGAGCTGGCGAGAACCGGGGGTGCGGGGCTCATCGCGGTAGGAGCGCTGCTGGTCCTGGCTGCCGCTGCCCTACGGTGGGTCGGTGGCGCCGCCGACAAGCGAGGCTGACCAAGAGGCGGTCGACACCGCCGACCAAGAGGACACGGCGCACGAGGATCGGCCCAAACCCGACTCGAGTGTGAGTGGCAGGGCGGTCATCGTGCTGGGCATCGCCGTCGTGGTGCTGGTGGTTGCGTTGCTGGTGATGGTGCCCGCCTACATCCGGTTGAGGAACAACCAGGGCAGCGACAGCAGCGATCGCAACACGGTGGCGACGACTGCGTCCCGAGCGGCCGAGGCGATGACCTCACTGGACGCTTCAGGCCCGAACACCGCGCAAGCGGACGTCATCCGTCAGCTCGGCACCGACCCCTTCATCCAGCAGTACGTGTCGGGTATCGAGTCCATCCGCAAATTGTTCGGCCCACTGAAGGTGAGCTCAGAGCGAGGCACCGTGACGAAGGTCTACGTCTCGGACATCGACAAGGATCAGGCCGAGGTGATCGTCGTGGTCGATCTCGTCCTGGTGGCGGAGACGCCGCGGGTCGTACCCAATCAGTACCTGCGTGTGCATCTCGCGAAGCTGAGCGGGCAGTGGAAAGTGGACAACGTCGAGGATCTGAACGTCTCGCTCGCCGCCACGGCCTCCGGCGGGGCATCCACGACGACCACGCCGGCAGCGCCATCCGGTACAGGATCCTCTTCCGGCTGAATCTCGTTGGGGCTGCTGGGGTTGCACCCTGGTGAGTTGTGTGTATCCTCCCGGCCCGCGGATCCCCCGGTATCCACCCCCGGAGCACAACTCTCACCATGCCTGACGACCCCGAGGACGACCTTCCCGACGGCGAGGACGAAGAATTCGAAGAGGAAGACCTCGAGCTGGACGAGGCCGAACTCGATGAGGACGATCTCGACGAAGCCGATCTGGTCGACGATGACGAGCTCGTCGAGGACGAGGTCCTGGTCGAGGGCGCAGAAGACGATGATGACGAGGCCGCGCCCGTCCGGCCGGCCAAGACAGGAGACGACGAGGCCGACGAGGACGACCTGGAGGAGGTCGATCCCGACGACGTCGAAGCCGACCTCGACACGATCCTGAAGGACCGTATTGCCGCCGCGGACGACGAGGAAGAAGACGAGGAGGATGAGGTCGTCGACGTCGACGATCGGGGCGACACCAACAAGATCCAGCCTCGCCGGCCCGGCGAGTTCGTCTGCCAGAGCTGCTTCCTCTTGAAGCCCCGCTCACAGCTCGCGGACCCGAAGCGTCAGTTCTGCCTAGATTGTGTCTAGAGGACGCCGCTCCTCGAGCGGCGTCGCCGTAGTTGGGCGGGCGGCGGGGAGGTAGCGGGTGCCCTACAAGAGTGTGATCGTCGGCACCGATGGTTCGGAGACCGCACAGAAGGCGGTGCAGCATGCCGGGCAGTTGGCCAAGGATCACGGCGCTCGCCTTGTGGTGGTCACCGCATACGAACCTCAGGACGATGCGCTGGTCAAGGAGAGCGAGGGCGTTCCCGAGGACATCCGCTGGGCGCTGACTGATCGAGTGCAGGCCGAGGAGAAGGCGCTTCAGGGCCGTGAGATCGCCAGGACGCTCGGTCTCAAGGGCATCGTGGCGCAGGCGATTCCGGGAAGCCCGCCCGAAGTGCTGCTCGAGGCGGCGCAGGACTTCAACGCCGATGCCATCGTGGTGGGCTCGAAGGGGCTCACGGGTGCGGCCCGATTCGTCCTTGGCAGCGTGGCCAGTTCGGTGTCGCATCACGCCCCATGCGACGTCTTCATCGTCCACACGACCTGATTTCTCCCGTCTGGTCGATCTCGACCAACATGGCGCCGATGACGGAACGCAAGTCTCCGATCGAGCAAGCCCTCGATCTCTTCTTCTACGCGCCTCTGGGCTTTCTCCTCAACGCCCAAGAAGTCGTCCCCGAGCTCATCGAGAAGGGCCACCAGCAGGTCGCGGTCGCTCGGATGTTCGGCAAGTTCGCAATCGAGAACGAGGCCCCGAAGCAGATCGCAGAGCTGCAGAAGCAGGTGCAGAAGGTCGCCGAGCAGCTCACGGCGCGCGCCGGCGGGCACCGGCAGGCGGCCCCGCCGGCGTCGACCGCGCCGTCGAGCAACGGTCCATCGATGCCCGCGACACAGACGTCGGCGCCGGTCGCGCGTCCGCCGGCGCATGGGCCAGGTGCCGCCGGTCTCGCCATCGTCGACTACGACAGCCTGTCGGCGTCGCAGGTCGTGCCGCGTCTCGAAGGACTGTCGGACAGCGAGCTCGCTTCGGTCCGGGACTACGAAGCCGCCCATCGCGGCCGCAAGACGATCCTCAACAAGATCGCGCAGCTGCAAGGCTGACCTCATGGAGGAAGCCGCTCGGCCGGCGACAAGCGACGACCTCCCGCGACTCGCCGAGTTGGCGCGCACCGCGATCGCGGAGCTGCGGGCCACCAAAGGGGGAGAGGTGTGGGTGCGGCGTGAGGCCCGCGTCGAGCCGGTGGAGGAGACGCTGGCGATCGACCTGGCGAACCCCGATGCCGTCGTACTTGCCGGCACGATCGACGACGCCGTCATTGGCTACGCGGTTGCGGTGATCGAGACGTTGCCCGATGGTGATGCGCTGGCCCGGCTCACCGACGTGTACGTGGAGGAGGACGCTCGTGGCATCGGCGTGGGCGAGATGCTGCTCGACGCGGTGATCGCATGGGCCGTTGAGCGGAAGTGCATCGGTATCGATTCGCTTGCACTACCGGGCAACCGCGAGACCAAGAACTTCTTCGAATCGTTCGGGCTTGTGGCGCGGGCGATCGTGGTGCATCGTCCTCTGCAGTGATGCCCGAGGTGTGCGTCGGCGCAGTTGTGGTCGAGGACGGTCGGCTGTTGCTCATTCGCCGTGGCCGCGGGCCCGCGCAGGGCGACTGGTCAGTGCCTGGAGGACGCGTCGAAGCAGGTGAGCTGCTGGCTGAGGCCGTGGTGCGGGAACTCGCTGAGGAGACCGCGCTCGAGGGGGTCTGCGGCGAGCTGATCGGCTGGGTCGAGCGAATCGGGGAGGATCACCACTTCGTGATCCTCGACTTTGCGGTGACGCTCCTCGATCCCGATGCGGAACCGGTTGCCGGCGACGACGCCGCAGAGGCCGCCTGGGTTCCGCTCCACGAACTGGCCAACCTTCAACTCGTCGAAGGTCTCGCCGAGTTCCTCCACGACCACAAGATCATCGAGACGATCCTGTAACGAGACGAAATCCCACTCAGACATACACAGAACTGTGTATGTCTGAGTGGGATTTGCGGATGATTACTTGCCCTTCCAGACCGCGGGGCGCTTTTCGATGAAGGCCTTCGGGCCTTCCCAGAAGTCCTCGGTCTGGGCGAGCTCGTTCATCGACTCGGCCGAGAGCTTCCATCCGACCTTGTCGTCGGCGTCGACTGCCTCGAGCGAGATCGAACGGCTCTTGCGCACGGCCAACGGAGCATTCGCCACGATGCGCGCGGCGAGCTCGTGAGCCCGCTCGAGCGCTTTCCCCGGCTCGCAGAGGTCGTTGACCAAGCCGAAGTGAGCGGCGCGCTCCGCATCGATCGGATCGCCGGTCATGATCATTTCGAGGGCGACGGGGCGGGGCAGGATCCGCGGGAGCCGGAACAGTCCGCCGGCAGCCGCGACCAACGAACGCTTCACCTCTGGCAAGCCGAACTTCGCTTGTGTCGACGCGACGATGAGATCGCACGCCAGGGCAATCTCGCACCCGCCCGCGAACGCCGGGCCATCGACCGCGGCGATGACCGGCTTGGTCCGCTCGCGCTGCACGAATCCGGCAAACCCCCCACGCTTGGTTTGCAGCTGGGACACCTGTCCGGCGTTGATGGCCTTGAGATCGGCTCCGGCGGAGAACACCGGCCCGGTGTGCGTGAGGATTCCCACCCACGCCTCTTCATCTTCTTCGAGGCGGTCAATGGCTGCTTCCAGCCCGTTGGCCACATCGCCGTTGACCGCGTTTCGTGCCTCTGGACGGTTGAGCGTCATCACTGCGACCCGTCCCTGGAGCTCATAGTCGACCATCGCGTCACCCTACGGGCCACTTGCGGGAGCGAGGAAACCGATCATGGGTCCCGCTGGTCCGAACACCGTCCGGTATCGTTCGAACAGCGATCAGGGGGATCCAGGTGGGCGACGACGGCGAGCACTTTCAATGCCCGTACTGCAGCTCGTTCGAAGTCGACCGTCTGTACCTCGCATCCCTGCGCCTCGACTCCTGCGCCTGTCTCACGTGCGGTGCTCGTTGGGACGAAGACGCCACGAGCGGTGAGTTCCGCGGACGATCGAGTCGATCCTCGGTGATGACGCCGCGCGACACC